>JAAYVF010000109.1 GCA_012517325.1 Myxococcales bacterium
CAGTTAGAATTATGGCCTAACGCACAGAAAAAAGACCGAAAATTGGCATTTGGAAGGCTTTTAGGAATGCAACAGCCCTATTCTTGTTCGACAGTCAAATCGCGAATGCTGTCCAAAATAAATTGTTTTGGACAAGAGTGGTTTCCGCTTATTGCACCAATTGGCCGACGGGCACGATTTCGATGCCCAGGGCGCGGAGTTTCGGCAGACCTTCCTGGAGGGCCTGGTAGGTGTTCTGGAACGGGTGGCCGATGGCGATGGCCTTGCCCTGGGCCTTGGCGATGCGGCCGGCCAGCTCGACCTGGCGGCGGATCGAATCGAGGTCGGGGCTGTGGTCGAGGAACAGGTTGCGGGCCGCGCTGTGGATGCCGTTCTGCTTGGCCAGGGTGAAGGCCACCGAATCGCCGATGGTCACCGAATCGATGAAGAACAGGTTGCGTTCCTTGATCGACTGCAACACCACCGACATCTTCGCGCCGTTGCGGGTGAAGGCGCTGCCCATGTGGTTGTTGACGCCGGCGATGAACGGCACCTGCTTGAGGTCCTGGTCGATGGTCTGGCGGATGTCCGCGTCGTTCATCGCCAGCAGCAGCTTGCCGTGGCCGGGATCGTTGTTCTTCATGTCCAGCGGTTCCATCGGCAGGTGCAGCATGACCTCGTTGCCGTTTTGGTGCGCCAGTTCGGCCATCTGCCGCGCGGTCGCGCCGTAGGGCAGGATGCTCAGGGTGATCTTGGCCGGCAGGTTTAGGAACAGGCGGTCGACGGCCTCGCGCACGCCGGTGCCGATGTCGTCGACGATGATCGCCAGCCGGGGCGCGCCCTGGTAGCTGATCGTCGGAATCGCGCCGATGTCGATCTTGGTGACGTTCTCCGGCACGTTGGCCAAGAGCACCCGCGCGCCCTCCGGCACTTCCTGGGCCGCCTTGGTGAACAGAAACTGGTGGGTGTTGATGCCGTCGACGTAGGCCTTGATGGCGTAGGTTTTTTCGTCGATGCGCTCGTACTCGAACGAAACGTTCTCGGCCCGCACCCCCTTGTGCTCGCGCAGCTTGTCGAGGATCTGCTCGACGTCGAAGTCGGGCGGCACCCAGACTTCCCAATAGTAGTAGTCGAACTGGCGGGTGCCGTACTGGCGCGGATCGGTCAGTTGCGTGATGAAGTGCTCGCGCGACAGGCCGACGTCGAGAAAGCAGCTCTTGGCGATGTCGGTGATCGTTTCCAGGCGCTGCGTGAACGGCAGCTTGCGCTGGTCGTTTTTCGCGGCCGCCGGCGGCGGCGATTCCGCGGTCGCGGCGGCGGCCGCCGTCGTTCGCGGCAGGAGCTGGTCGGTCAGCGTCACCCAGCCGAGCGACGAGAGGCCGATGAAAAAGGCGAACCCGGCCAGCGCGATGGCGAAGCGCAACCCTCCCGAGAAGTCGGCCAATTGCCGACCGATTCGATCCAGGAGGGTTGAGCGTTGCCGGTCGAGCATCCGTTCTCTTTAGTTGGCGGTGGCGGTCGCCGCCTTTTGGAAGGCGGGCCAGGCTTTCAGGACGCGCAAGGCCGTGTCGAGCTGCGGATCTTCCGGCCCCTCGGCGCCCGCGGGCTTGCCGTCCTCGGGCGAGATCGGCGGCACGTCGACCGCGTCGTCCGGGGATTTTTCGTCGTCGGCGCCCTTGAGGTGGCGGTCGAGGTCGGCCTCGCGCAACATCTTGCGGCGGTTTTCATCCATGCCGGCGTACGGGTCGCCGGGGACAAAGAGGTCGGGCTCGATGCCCTTGGCCTGGATGTCGCGGCCGTTGGGCGTGAAGTACTTCGCGGTGGTCAGCCGCATGCCGCTGCCGTCGCTGAGCGGGATGATCGTCTGGACGCTGCCTTTGCCGAAGCTGCGTTCGCCGACGATGATCGCGCGGTGATGATCCTGCAGGCAGCCGGCGACGATTTCGGAGGCGCTGGCGCTGCCGGCGTTGATCAGCACGACGATCGGGAATTCGGCGAAGGTGCCGACCTTGGAGGCGAGGGCGTTGAATTCCGGCCCGTCGCCACGGCCCTTGGTGTAAACGATCAGGCCTTCGTCGACGAAGAGGTCGGAAACCTTGACGGCCTGGTCGAGCAAACCGCCGGGGTTGTTGCGCAGGTCGAGCACCAGGCCCTTCAGGTTGCCGCCTTGCTTTTGCAGGGATTCGATCGCCTGCCGCAGGCCGACGTCGGTGTTTTCGTTGAACTGGCTGACTTTCACGTAGCCGTAGCCGGGTTCGAGATTCTTTTCGCGGATCGTCTTGACGACGATCTTCGCCCGGGTCAGTTCGTATTCGTGCGGGTCGGTCCAACCCTTGCGCCACACCTGGATCTTCACCTTGGTGCCGGCGGCGCCGCGCAGCCGCTTCACGGCGTCGAGCAGCGACATGCCGCGGGTGGATTCGCTTTCGATTTTCACGATGAAGTCGCCCGGCTGCAGGCCGGCTTCGGCGGCGGGCGAGCCGTCGATCGGGCTGATGACCGAGATGAAGTTGTCGCGGATGGTGATTTCGATGCCGAGGCCCTCGAACTTGCCGCGCGTGTCGATGCTCATCTCGCGCATCTCGTCGGGCCGCATGAAGGCGCTGTGCGGGTCGAGCTTGACCAGCATGCCGTCGAGCGCGTTGTAGACCAGATCGGTCAACGAGATTTCCTCGACGTATTTGGTGTGAATGATCGCCAGGGCATCGGTGAAAATCTTGATCGACTCCGCCGCTTCGCTGGCGAAGGGTTTAACCGCCTGGACCGCGGTGAAGGTGCTTACGACCAACGCCGCGACGAGAAGAATCGTCAGCCATTTCGGAGAACGGGACATGATTTCCCCCAAGGAAATTCAAGGAGTCGGCCGCAACCACTCCAACGGATCGACAGCCGCTCCCTCGTGTCTGATTTCGAAATGTAAAACCGGTTCGGCGTAGAGTCCACTGGACCCGACGGTACCGATCACGTCGCCCTGATAGACCGGGTCGCCCTTGGCCCGCGCGAAACTGCCCAAGTGGGCATACATGCTGTGAAATCGCAGGCCGTGGTCCACGATCATCACCCGGCCGTAACCCAAAAATTCGCCGGTATAGGTGACCGTGCCGTCGGCGACGGCATGGACCGAAGTCCCGGCCGGAACGGCGATATCGATGCCGTTGGAACGGGTTTGCGTCCCGAAGACCTGGTGCAGGCGCATGCCGAAACGACCGACGATCGGACCACTCACCGGAGTGGGTAGATTACCTTTGCGTTGCGCGAAGTCAAGGCGCAAGGGGCGTTCGACGCGGGCGCCGGCCGGCGCGGTCGGCAGCGCGGCGACCGTCTGGTTCACCGCGGCGTCCTGATTGGCCAGGTCGCGCGCCAGCCGCTCGGCCAGCACCTTGTCGCGGCGGATTTCCGCGAGCATGAAGGTTTTTTTCTGCTTCTCGATCTCGACGTTGAGCGCTTCCTGCTTTTCCTTTTCGCGCCCGGCGGTCAGGTGCGCCTGGCGGCGGACCAGTTCGGCGCGCCGCTGCCGCAGGGCGAGCAACTGGACGCGGTGCGAGGTCAGTGCCTCGGCGTCGGCGCGGACGACCTGCTTGAGTTGCCGGTAGCGGCGCAGAAACGTGGAAAACGAATCGCTGGTGAGCAGAACCTTCCAGAAGCCGCCCCGGCCCATGCGGTACAACGCGCCCAGCCGCCGCGAGAGGCGGGCGCTGCGGATCGGCGATTCGGCCTCGAGCCGCTGAAACTCGGCCTGGTCTTTTTGCAGTTCGTTTTGCAAGGCCGACAACTGCCCGTTGAGGGCGGCCAGGTCGCGTTCGTGCTGGTAGCGCAGGTGATCGACCGCGTACAGTTGGCGCAGCAGCCCGTGCTCGGCCTGCATCGCGGCGCGCAGCTTGGCCTTTTCCGCGTTCAGCCGCGCGTCGATTTCGGAATTCTGCGCGGCGGCGCCCGCCGTCCAGAGAACGACGAACAGCAACGCCGGCCAGAGCGCCCGCCGCATCGGTCAGACCCTCAGGAAACGGCGCGTGGAGAGATAGGCCGCGGCGAAGCCCAGCGCTCCGCCGATCGCCAGCACCCCCACCGAAACGAACGGGTCCAGCCAGACCGGCCGCACCGCGCCCAGCAGCCAGGTGCTGACCTCGGTCGGCGCGGGCAGGCGGTATTTCACGTAGCGGAACAGCCCGTAGGCGATGCCCAGCCCGACCGCCGCGCCGAACAGGCCCTGCAACAGCCCTTCGACCAGCAGCGGGCCGCGAATGAAATGATTGGTCGCGCCGACCAACCGATAGATGGTGATTTCCTCGCGGCGGCGGTAGATCGCCAGCCGGATCGTATTGGCGACCAGCAGGCCGGCGGCCAGCGCCAAAAACAGGCCGGTCGCGACCGTGGTCAGCCACAGGTAGCGGGTGAAACGACCCAGGCGGTCGACCCATTGCCGGCCGTCGTCCAGTTCGACGATGCCCGGCAGGCGGGCGATCGTCGCCGACAGTTCGGCCATCGCGGCGGGGCCGCGCGCCTCGCGCCGCAGCACGATTTCCATGCTCGGCGGCAGCGGGTTGTCGCCCATCTCCCGCACCAGGTCGGCCACGTCGGGCATCTCGCGCGCGAACCGCTGCAGCGCCTCTTCCTTCGTGACCACCGTCACCGTCTTGACCGGCGGCAGCCGGCGGATCGTTTCGGCCGTCTCCCGCACCTGGTCCGGTGAGGCATCGACCGAGACGTAGGCCACCATTTCGACCTGGCCGATGAACGACTCGACAAGCCGGCTGAGGTTGAACGCCACCAGCCCGAACACCAGCGGAATGGAGATCGCCAGGCCGACGGCGAGAAACGTGCCCAGGTGGCTGCCGATGTCGGCCTGGACGTTCCGCCAACTGCGACCGAGCAGGGAGTACAGCGCTTGTTTCACAGGCGGCGGTCTCCTTCCGTCAGCGCGTTGACCAGCCGGCCGCGGTCGAGCCGCAGGGTGCGACGGGCGTAGCTGGATACCAGTTCCTCGTTGTGCGAGGCGATGACGACGGTGGTGCCGCGCACGTTGATGTCGCGCAACAGTTGGATGATCTGCTGGCTCATCGCCGCGTCCAGGTTGCCGGTGGGTTCGTCGGCTAGGAGGATCGCCGGTTCGTTCACCAGGGCGCGGGCGATGGCGACGCGTTGCTGTTCGCCGCCGGAAAGGCCGGCGGGTTTTTCGTCCATGCGGGCCTGCATGCCGACGTGGCCGAGAATGGCCATGACCTTCTGACGCAGAATGGCGCGCGGCGCGTTGAGCACCTCCAACGCCATCGCGACATTTTCGAAAACCGTGCGGTCGGCCAGCAGGCGGAAGTCTTGAAAAACGACCCCGATGTTGCGCCGCAGGTAGGGGATGGAGGAGGTTTGCAGCTTGGCGATATTGCGGCCTGCCACCATCACCTGACCTTCCGACGGCACTTCGGCGGCGTAAATCAGGCGCAGGAAGGTGGTCTTGCCGGCGCCGGACGGCCCGGAAAGGAAAACCATCTCTCCCTTGGCGATGTGCACCGACACGTCGTCCAGGGCCATGCCATGCGGCCCGTAACGGCGCGTCACCCGATGAAAACGAATCATGCCCACTACCTTAGCGGATTTTATCCGGGCTGCAACGCGCCCGTTTCGCTTCGCCAAAAAAAAAGGCCCCGGACAGCCGGGGCCTTGTATCAACAAATCGGTAAGTAAGGCAATGAACTATTTCTTGCCCTTCTTGCCGTCTTTCTTGCCGTCTTTCTTGCCGTCTTTCTTGCCGTCTTTCTTGTCTTTCTTCTCGATACCCTTCGGCTTCGGGGCGTCTTTCTTGTCTTTCTTCACGAGGCCCTTCGGCTCGGCGGCTTTGGCCACGGTCACGATCGCGGAGGCGTTCATGCCGCCCCAGGAGGCGGTGATGGTGGTTTCGCCATCGGCGCCGCCGGTGACTTTGCCGTTAGCCACGGTGGCGACTTTCGGATTGGCGGTGGCCCAGGCAATGTCCTTGCCCGCGATTTCTTTGCCCGCGGTGTCGAGCACGGCGGCTTTCAGGCCCTTGGTCTCGCCTTCGGCCAGCGCCAGGGTCTTGGGATTGATCGAGATGCTGCCCGGGATCTGCACGGTCACTTTGGCTTCAGCGGAAAGCTCGCCGGCGGTGGCGGTGATTTTCGCGGTGCCGGTATCGACGGCAGTCACGACGCCATTGGCCACGACGGCGACCTTCTCGTCCGAGCTGGTCCAGGTCACGGTCTGCTTCGACTCAACGGTTTTGCCCGCTTTGTCTTTGAAGGTGAGGGTGAAATTCGCGGTCTGACCCTTCGAATCCATTTTCGCCGAGGCCGGGCTGATCTCCACGCTCTTCGGCCCGCCCGCGCAGGCGATCAACAGTAAGGACAGCACCAACACGGGAACCAACACTTTCAACCACTTCATCGTCGAATCCTCCGTTAATAGATTTATTCCTCGGGTTCTTTATTGCTTCGCAAAGCCTGAACGTCTTTTTTCCGGTTTTTGCTGAGCCCCCTAAAGCAACCCCGTTTAGGATGCCAAAAATAAAGACCTGAGCGCTGAAAAAGTCAAGACTTTTGAAGGTATGGGGGTAAAAATTTTATTTGACTGTTTTTTGGCCTTTTCCCGGGATAACCCGATCTCCGCCCGGGGGGACTTTTCAGCCAGGGTCGATTTGAGCTATTAATTCCTTCCAACAAGGGGGGTTCCGTGCGATTCCGTAACCGGGCGTTCATTCTGGCGGCGGCGATCCTGATCGCCCTGGCTTGCTGCCGGTGCGGCCCGGCGAAAAACAAAACCAACGCCGTCCAAGCCCCGCCCCAACAATCCGCCACCGCGAAAACGCCCCAATTGCTGGCCGTTCCCGCCAGCCCCGGAAACGCTCCGCCGCCGCCGGTTACCGAAACCCCCGCGTATTCGGTGGCGATCGATCACGCCCTGCTGTTCGATCCGCGAATGGGCCCGATCAACGGCGACCTATCCGACGAATCCGGCGTCCACCTGCTCGTCAGTGGTAGAATCCGTAATGATACCGGGCGCTTGCTGCACCGAGCCAAAGTCTACGCCACCATCGTCGCCAACTTCGGCGAGCGAACCCAGATCGAGCGCCACAGCGGCGGGCTCGGCTTTTCGCCACGGGTGAACAGCACCGATCCGTGGCGCCCCGACACCGAACGCACCTTCCTCAGCATTACCCGGCCGCTCGATCCCATCTATTTGGAATTGCCGCCGGAAAAAATCATGGCGTCGCTGACGCTCACCACGCAGGATCCGCTATCTTATCGTTTTCGCGGCGAAATTCACCAATTCCCCGTGGTCTGGGACCCAGTTCTGGGGACGATGAAGGATCAAACCGCGATCGTCGCGCTGAGCGGGGCCGGCCGTTGCGCGCCGCAAACGAGGAGCTGCGACCTGACGCAGGACGAGAAGGTGCAACTTCTTTATCAGCGGGGCGCCGCTTATAAGGTTGTCGGTCCGGACGGTGCTTTCTACTGGGTAGCTTACGATCAACTGGCCGGCAACATTTCGGACGAACCGGCGGCGGAAAACGCCAAGCCGGCGGAATTCCCGATCCGGGTCGACCTGCCGGGGAAAATCGCGCTGGAAGTGATGAAAGTGGCCGAATATACGTCGCATTCCGCCGTTCCGGTGGAAGGGAAGATCTACGTGGTCGACCTGCGCGCCACCAATCTCGGTGAAAAACCGGCGCGCTGCCCGGACGAAAAATATTTCTCGCTGGATCTTTCGGCCGGCGCCTACGCGGCTCCCTACCTCTTTAAAAAGAAGGTTCAGGGCGCTTATCAACCGACGCTGTTGAAGCCCGGCCAGAGCGTTACCGGCTCGCTGTTCTTTGCCCAGACCGAAAGCGAGTGGCTTTTCCCCTTCGACCTGGAATTGCATCCGCCGAAGGAAAAGCCGACCCGCTGGCCGCTGTTTCCGACCTTGCTCGCCGCGCAGAAAAATCAACAACCGTAAACGAAGCGGCTCCCCGGCGGCCGGACTCCTGGTATCATCGAACGGATCGCCTCCCTTTTTTCGGAGCACCGGACCCATGTTTTTCCGCCTGTCTCGGTTCCTGCTCGCGCTGCTGTCGGCCGTCGCCCTGGTCGCCGGCGCGGCGTTCGCCCAGGAAGGCGACGAGCAGGAGGTCGATTCCCTGCCTACTTCCATCAAGGCCGGATTGGCCGTCGGCGTTCGTTATATTCTGCCGACCGTCACCAACGCCCGCGATCGCCGGCACGACAGCTCGGGCACCTTCGACGCGTTCATCGCCGGCGCGTATCTGAACATCAACCAGGATTTGGAAAACCGCACCAACGTCTGGCTGGGCCTGGGCACCCTGCGCACGACCGGCCCCGAGGTCGAGGACCTCGACGATCCGACCAGCCGGCAACTGGTGCTGACCCTGCAGACCGCCGGGTTGCGGTCGGCGCCGGCGGACTGGTTCAACCTCGAGGCGGGCGTCGTGCGGTCGCCGTGGGAAGCGATCTCCCGCGAGGGGTGGGAGTTGAATTACCTTTCGTCGGTGGCGGCGCGGCGCTACCGGTTCATTTCCGAGGCCGATCTGGGGGCCAGCGTGTACGGCAGTGTACCGGTGCCGGCGACGGGGCTCTTTTACCACCTCAACGTCACCAACGGCGAAACCGATCTGCGGGCGGAAAAAGAGAAGTACAAGGCCTTCCAAAGCCGGCTGACCTTCCGGCCGCTACCGCTGGGCGATTACCTGCGGCCGCTGCAACTGTCGCTCGGTTACGGCTACAAGGTGGATGCCGATCCGCCCGGCCCGGAACGGCGCGACGAGCAGTTTTTCGGCACGATGCTGCTGTACGACGCCGGCATCTTCGCTGTCGGGCTTGAAAACGACCTGCTGCTACGGACCTTCCGCGCCGACGAAAGCCGAACGCCTTCCGGGCTGTCCAGCCTCTTTTTTCTCTGGACCCTGCATCCGGCCTATTCGATCTTCGCGCGCGGCGATGTCCGCGATTACGATCTGCGCAACGATCCGGGTAAAAAGGCCATCGTGAGCAGCCAGTACAAAAACCACACCTTGCGCGCCGACGAGGATTTGCGGGCGACCGTCATGTCGGGCGTGGTGTTGGAACTGCATTGGCCGCTCGACCTGGCGCCCTACGTCGAAGCCACGTTCTACCAGGAGCCCGCGCCCGGCGGCGGCGCGACCCCGCCGACGATCACCGCGAACCTCGTCGCCGCGATGCGGTTTTAATTCGGGCAATGTTTCATGCCGCGCGCCTCATATGAATGCCGTCACCGAAAACGCGAATGACATCTCGAGCGAGCCCGCGCTTCGCGGGTGAGCCGAGAAATCGCTCTCCTTTGAAAAGAAAAGGGCTCCCTCCGCTCGCCGCCAAGGCCCGACTCGGTCGGGATGATGGATTTTTATTTTTCATCCCAAGCACGGAGCTTGTCATCCTGAGCGTCAGCGAAGGATCTCTCGTTGCCCGTCGAAAATCTTCCGGTATGCATTGGTCGCGCAATTTACAGTCGTGTAATTTTATCCTTGCCTCATCCAATAAATTATGCTATTTGTCTGTTCGCAACTTGGAAGACCTCATTCATGGGTGAAGCGATGACCTCTCTAACCGCGAAAATTGCCTGCTTGATGATTGGCGTTCGAAAGACGTTTTTGATGGGTGTCTTTTCAAATCAAGGAGGTTTTTTGCCACGTCGGAAATCACTCGGTACATTGACAGCGTAGCCGGCGACGATTCCTGGACCGGGGAACACGCGACCAACGACCCCGCGGGGACCGGCCCAAAACAACACATTTCGGCGATGATCGACGCGCTGACCTACCCGTTGACCGTCTCCCACGTCATCAAGTTGATCACCAATTCGAGCAGCCCCTACACCTACACCGAAACGGACAACGCCCTGAACCTGAGCAACCTGATGATCGCCAAGCCGGGCGTTATCATCGCCATCGAGCCCAATGATTGGAACGATAGTTATTACAATGCGGCCAAGAACCCGTCCACGGGCGCGGGCGACCTCGATCCGACGGCGACGCGCTCGGTCATCCTCACCGCGGGCATTTACGCCTTCAACACGCCGTACCTGGAATTGCGCGGCATCCAGTTTCAGGACGGCGGTTCCGGCGCGTATGCCTGCGGCGTGACGGTCACCGCCAACAGCCTGGTTCACGTTAAATATTGTTCCGCCAGCGACATGTCGGGCGGATTCACCGTCACCGGCGGCGGGAAATTGTTGCTGGAGAACTCGCTCGTGGATTCCTGCGGGTTGGGCGCGGCCGCGTTCAACGGCGGGATGCTGGATTTGATCGGGAGCAACACGATTCTCGACGCGGCCAGCGTCGGGGTGGTCGCCCGCTTCAGCGGCCGGATTCTGTTTCGGGGCTGGGCGGATCACCCGACCTACAACCTGACGACGATCAAGACCGGCGCCGGCATCCTGCGCGCCAATTACAAGGCGCTGGCGATCGACTTGGGCTCGCTGGTGCTGGTGGATGCCGAGCCGCAAGACCCGTTGACCGAGGGCGTGGCCTGGGTGCGGATTGAAAACGAGAACTCGGTTTTGTTGAAGTCCTATTACAGCGTATTGGTGAGCCCCGATTCCAGTTTGCGGGGCGACAGCCAGTTCATTTTCGTGACCAAGGACGTGCAGGGCAACTGGATTTCGTTCCCGGCCGACCGGCAAATTCTGCG
>JAAYVF010000110.1 GCA_012517325.1 Myxococcales bacterium
CGGGTCGTGGGAGCGTTTCCGGACGGCCAATCGGCACTGATGCTGGCGGCGGCGCGTCTGCGCTATATCGCCGGGAAAAACTGGGGAACGAAAATGTACCTGAATATCGAACGGCTCCGCGACGCGGACCGCGAACGGGAGGGCGTGGCCTGACCGGGCTTCGCCTTCCCCCTCGGGGGAAGGCGACCGGCTGGGAACCCTCAACCGAAAGAGGATCCTAACCCAAAGTGCGAAAGATTGTTGACACTACCTGATACCCAGTCCGGTCAAGCCATGCCCCCCGTTCGCAGTCAATGTCTCGGAAGCATTCGATATTCAAGCACGCCTGGACACCATCTATTTCCGCCCGGTAGCCGGTTTTCCATTTGAAAAATCTTAACTATTTTCAGCAAGGGACGAATACTGTTAAAAACAGGCATAAAGCGCTAATAACCGAAAAATTCGAATGAAAAATCCAGGCGAAAAAAACCGAAGGCCGCCGGGTGGCGGCCTTCGGTGGCAGATCGAGGCTAACCGTTTTGCCGGCTAGGGCGTAACCGTCCTGGCCAAGCGGAAGCCGACCGCCTTGCTGCGGAAGGTCGGCGCGTAATAGTTACGCGAAGCCGAACGGCACCAGTTCGCGTAATAGAAGTAGCTGCCGCCGCGATTGACGCGGAGGTTGCCGGTGGCCGGTCCGGTGGGATCGGTCGCCGAGTCGGGGTAGGTGCCGTAGCGGTCGTATACCCATTCCCACACGTTGCCCGCCATGTCGAAGAGATCCCAGTCGTTGGCGGCTTTCAGGCCGATGTGGTGCGTGGTGGCGCCCGCGTTGTAGCAGTAATAGCCGATCAACACCAGGTTCGGGTCGGCGGTGCAATCCACCGCGGTGATGTCGCCGTTGTAGAAAGCGGTCGAAGTACCGGCGCGGGCCGCGTATTCCCACTCGGCCTCGGTCGGCAGGCGATAGCCCGGGCAGTCGTAGGGGGTGGCATAAGCCGCTTTCAGCGCACAAGTGTAATCCGGCGCGGTTCCAGTGCAGTCGAAGCACTGCTCCAAACCCTGCTGGGCGCTGAGGGCGTTGGCATACGCCTGCGCCTCGTTCCAGTTGACCATCTCGACGGGGCACAAGGTGCCGCAAGAGGAGAAGTTGCTCGGATTGTAGCCCATCAAGGTGTTGAAATCGCCCTGCGTCACCTCGTAGGTCCACATCTGGAATGTATTGGTCAGAACCACTTCGTGCAATTTTTCATCGGTCTGGCGGCCGGTTTCGCCGGTCGGGCTGCCCATGTTGAAGGTGTCGCCGGCCAGCGTGACGAAGGCGTCGGTGTTGCAGGTTTCTGAGGCCTCGACGCAAAGGCTGCTGTCCAGGTCGCAGGGATTGCCGGAGGACACGCACTCGTTCGCGTCCTCGTCGCAGGATTCGGTGCCGTTGCAGTAAAGGCCGTCATCCGTGCACGGGTCGCCCGGGTGATCGGAGCAGGACCGATCCAGGCAGGTGTCCTCGCCGTTGCAGAAGGTGCCGTCGTCGCAGGATTCACCGTCGTTGGCCGACCAATCGGTCGTGGAGAAGTCGGTGTCGCAGATTTCACAGATGTTATCCGGGTTGGTTTCGCCGTCGTCGTAGCAAACGGTGAGGATCAGGCAGCCGTCGCAAAACGGCGTGGTGTCGTTATCGTCATTGTCGTCGTTGTCGTCATTGTCGTCATTATCATCGTTATCGTCGTTGTCGTCGTTGTCGTCATTGTCATCGTTGTCGTCATCATCGTCATCGTCGTCGTCATCGTCGCCGGTATCGTCGTCGCCGGTGTCGTCATCGCCGGTGTCGTTGTCGTCGTTGTCGTCGTTATCGTCGTTGTCGTCATCGTCGCCGGTGTCGTTGTCGTCGTCGGCCGTGCCGCCGGAATCGTCGTCGTCACCGCCGCCATTGGAGCAGGCCGACAGCAAGGCGAGGAGAAAACACAAAAGGAAAAGCCAACTGATATGTTTCATCTTCATTTTCGATATCCTTCTGAATGGTGGAGAATTTCGTTGGTTGGAGACATCAACACGATGCCCACATCCGATATCGACCGTGTTTCATCTGATCATCCCGCATTTTCGTTTTGGTCACAGAAGAATTATTCGGTGAAATTTCAAAAAGGTTTAGTATCTTTATGTATCCTTGAAAAATTATTCGCCCTTCCTGCGATCCGACGATATCGATTCTTTAAACAAAAATCGGTGGTGTCCAGAAAAATAAAGCGAGGGGTTTAATTTCCCGGGAACCGACCGGCCTGCTTATCCGTACGGCGCGATTTGACAACGAGAACAAGGATGACGACCTTGAATGACAAAAGACCGGAAAGCGATAAAGAATTGGCGGAAAAGGTTTGATAAAAAAGTCGTTTCCCGTCCCACGGGTAGCCGGTGGTAAAACCGAATGATTGAAAAAAGTTCTTTCTCGCGACGGTTGATTCTGGCGTTCGTCGCGGTGTCCGTCAGCATTGTCGCGGCCGGCGCCTGGATCTATAAAATCCAGGAAGGGCTGATCAGGGATCGGGTCCGTTCCGAGCTTCAGACCATCGCACAGTTGAAGGTCGATCGAATCTCCGAATTGCGGGCCGGCCTTTTTAACGATGCCGCTTTGTTGGTCGAAAACCCCTTTCTGGTCAAAGCGGTCGAGGCATATTTCCCCCGGCAAAAGGACGAAATCGGCACACAGATCCTGACCCAATTCAGGTCTTTGCAAAAGCATCAGCATTATTTCGACATACTATTGGTGGATGCCGAGGGGAAGGTGCGCCTGAGCCTCAACGGCCGAACCGGGTCGTTGCATGCCCAAGCGATGGCAGCCTTGCAAGACGCCTATCGCGAGCGGAGTCCTCTACTGACCGATCTGCATGCCGGCCCCGGAGAGCTGCCGCCGCATCTGGATTTCATTACGCCGTTTTTCCGGCAGACTGGCGCCGGGAGCGAACCGATCGGAGCGATCATCCTGCAGACCGACGCCCGGCAAGCGCTCTATCCACAAGTGGAATTTTGGCCCACACCCAGCAAGACCGCGGAAACCCTCCTCGTGCGGCGAGACGGCGACGACGCGCTGTTTTTGAACAATCCGCGTTTCGGGATAAACGCGGCGCTGACCCTGCGAATTCCCCTGACCCGGACGGATGTGCCGGCGGTGGCCGCGGTGTTGGGGCGGGAAGGCTTCTTTCAAGGAGTCGACTATCGCGGCCGACGGGTGATGGCGGTCCTGGAGGCGGTGCCGAATTCGAACTGGCGCATGGTGGCCAAGATCGACACCGATGAAGCCCTGGCGCAGTGGTATCAGGAATCCGCCCTGATTGTCTCGCTGATTTTGCTGTTGTTGGTGATCGCCGCCATGTTGGTGGGCGTGCTTTGGCAGCGAACCAACAAGGCGCATTATCGAGCCTTGCAACGGGCGCATCAGGAATTGGAGGAACGCGTTCGCGAGCGCACGGCCGAACTGACCCAAACGAATGAACTGTTGGAAACCATGTTCTCCAGCATTCATCTGAGCGTCGTTTACCTCGACCGGGATTTCAATTTTATTCGCGTCAATAAAAAATACGCGGATTCCTGCGGTTATCCGATCGAATATTTCACCGGGAAAAATCATTTTATCCTGTATCCGCATGCGGAAAACGAGGCGATCTTCCGCCAGGCCGTCAAAACCGGCGAGCCCGTCACCTACTTCGCCAAGCCGTTCGAGTTTCCGGATCATCCCGAATGGGGCGTCACCTATTGGAACTGGACGCTCAAACCGGTCAAGGACGCCGACGGCGAGGTGACGGGATTGCTGTTTACGCTGCTGGACGTCACCGAGAGCAAGCAGGCCGAACTGGCCTTGCGGGAAAGCGAGGAACGCTACCGCAGCCTGATCGAGGCCATACCCGACGGCATCACCGTCTTGCTGGATCGCCGGTTCGTTTACATCAATCCCGCCGGCGTCCGGATTTTCGGCGCCGGTTCGGCGGAGGATTTGGTCGGCCGGTCCCCGTTGGAATTCCTGGAGCCGGACCAACAAGCGACGGCTGCAGAACGCCTCGACACGTTCGAAGAAGGGCAGGCGATTCCCAGCCGCGAGTTCGACATCAAGGGTTTGGATGGCAAATTGACCCGGGTGGAAAGCCGGGGAATCCCGATTATCTACCAGGGCCGGCGGGCATTGTTCGGGGTGTTTCAGGATATTTCCGAGCGGCAATTGTTGGAGGCGAAGCTGCGCGATGCCTCGGCCTATGCGCGCGGTTTGATCGAGGCCAATCTCGACGCACTGGTCACGATCAGCCCCGAAGGAAAGATCACCGACGTCAACCGCGCCACCGAAGTAGTCACCGGGTTTTCGCGCGACCATTTGATCGGCAGCGATTTTTCTTCCTATTTCACCGAACCCCAGAAAGCGGTCGACGGCTATCGGCAGGTGCTGACGCACGGCATCGTTCGCGATTACCCGTTGACGATCCGCCATACGTCGGGCCGGACGACCGATGTGCTTTATAACGCGATCGTTCACCGGATGGACGAGAACGAGGCGCCGGGAGTGTTCGCCGCGGCGCGCGATATCACCGAGCGGAAAAAAGCCGAGCAGGATTTGCGGACCCTGAATCGTTCGTTGGAAGTCCGCGCCGAACAGCTCCGCCGGTTGACGGCCGACCTGATCCGCGCCGAGGAAGCGGAGCGCCGGCGGCTGACCCAGATGCTCCATGACCATTTGCAACAGTTGCTGGTCGCGGCGAAATTGCGCTTGAGCGCCGTGCTGCCGACCCTCCCGGCCGACGGCGTGCGGAAAACCGTCAGCGAAGTACAAGAGCTGCTCGGACAATCGATCGACGCCTCGCGCTCGCTGACCGCCGAAATCAGCCCGCAGATTCTATACGATGCCGGGTTGCCGCCCGCCCTGGAATGGTTGCGCCGCTGGATGGAGGAAAAACACTCCCTGATCGTCGATCTGGATGTCGACCTGGCGGCGGATCCGCCGACCCAGGAAACCCGGGTCCTGCTCTTCCGCGGGGTTCGCGAATTGCTGTTCAATGTCACCAAGCATGCCGGCGTGAACCGCGCGCGGGTGACACTGCGGCGCCTCGATGACGGCGCTATCCGACTGCTCGTCGCCGACGAAGGCGGTGGATTCAACCCGGTCGAACGCCTGATTCCCGGCAGTTCGGGATTCGGGCTGTTCAGCATCCGCGAACGGATTGAATTGATGGGGGGACGGTTGGAAATCGACAGCGCGGTCGGACAGGGCACGCGCGTTTCCCTGATCATTCCTCCCGGCCGGGAAGAGCGGAGCCCACATCCGGTATTTCCGGCCGAAAGGAGAAAAGCCGTTCGGGAGCAGGCCACCGTTTTCGACGGCCGGCCGCGGATTCGCGTCTTGCTGGCGGACGATCATGTCATCGTGCGTCAGGGCTTATCGTCGCTGCTGAGCAGCCAACCGGATATGGAAATTATCGGCGAGGCCGCCAACGGCCAGATGGCGGTCAATCTGGCGCACGAATTGTTGCCGGACGTCGTGGTCATGGATATCAACATGCCGGTGATGGACGGCATCGAAGCCACGCGCGTCATCACTTCGCGGCTGCCCCAGATCAAAGTGATCGGCCTGTCGGTCCATACCAAGCAGGATATGGAAATCCGGATGCGCGAGGCGGGCGCCGTGCTGTTTTTGGATAAAAGCGGCCCGGGCGAAGACCTGGCCGACGCCATCCGTTCCTGCATGGCGAAAAACCGAAAAAATCACCACCAGCGCCAATAAAAAAGAGCCTCTCCGGAGTGGGGAGGAGAGGCTGAAGGAGTGGATGCGATGAGGAGAGACGGAATCAGTGGCGAATGACCTTTCCGATCACTTCGGCGAGGTGATCGTAGGAAAGGGGTTTTTCCAGAAAGTCGGTGACTTCCTTTTCGGGGCAATCGCAGTCGGGATCGTGGGGGCGACAACTGGTGCAGAGAATGATCGGGATATCCCGATCGATCCGGCGCAGTTCATGAAGCACTTCGTCGCCGTTCTTTCCCGGGAGCTGGCAATCCAGAATGACGGCGTGGATTGCGGATGAATGTTCGCAAAAAAGCCGCACGCCTGTTTCGCCGTCGGGCGCCATTTGAACATCGTAACCCAAGACCTCCAACAAACGCCCGGTGATGTCCCGCGCGTAAGGATCGTCATCGATGACGAGAATGGTCCGGCTGGAATTCGCAATGGTTGGTTCGCTCACGATGAGGTCCCTCTTCGACGATAAATGTCTGTCCGGATCGGTTTTCACGTCATGAATTCCGTTTGTATTGCCTGGAGGTTGATGAAAAAGCGCTGCAATACCGGGTCCGCCAGACGAAATTCCATGTTGCGAAGGATGCCGGCGGAATTGGCCTGATCGAATAATACCGCCAATCCCATGACCGACAGCCCCTTGGCTTTGCGCAAATCCAAAACGATCGGTTTGGCGGCATAGCGGAGGGATCGTTTGATCTGCTTGACGACCGCCTGGGCACAATCACGGTCCAGTTCGGCGCATACTTCCAGAACGACTCGATTGGTCTGTTCTTGATCATTCCACTCATTTCGTTCAGGCATCATTTTCCCTCCCGACTTATCAATTGAAAAAATCAATGATTGCGAGCCATGGATACCCCGGCCGCTTCGGGGTGGTGTTCAATAATTCCAAGAAAGTCAACCATTCCGATAGGTTGCATTGTTTTCCGCCTCATTTCCCAAGCCTGGTGGAGTCCGATCCGCTGAAGAACGACTTCATGTTAGGACGGAATTCCCCGGCGTTGTATCGGGAGATTCCTGATTTTGATACTCGATTTCCCTGAGTCGTGACCTGGTTCGTCTCCCGCCAGATCACGCCGCCGGTAGCGCGGGATTTCATTCCACGACCAGTGGGGCCGAGTGAAAATCGCCCATTACCACCTGAACTTGCACTCCGGGTTTCAGTGCTTTCCCGGGATTGGCAAAAAAGGCGAAATAGGTTCGGCCTTCCTTGGGGGAAAGGCTGGAATTGCGCAACGAGCCCACCTTGGCGGCCGTCGGAGTGGCGAAACGCTGGCCGGTCGCCTGATCCACGAGATAGGTTTTTGTGCCGCGCTGAGTCAGTTTCGCCGCTTTCTTGGCGTCCAGAATCTTGTAGCGCAGATCCACCATGTAACCCGCCGCCGAAAGCCGCACGGATTGGATCTGGATCCCGTATCGGCTCTGCGGGTTTTCCGGTTTGGCGCTACAGCCGGACGCCAGCCAGACGACGGTCAGAACCCCGGCGATCACCGTCAGGGTCGCGAAGATCCGGCCGAAAAGGTAAAGGATCGGGGAGCGATCCGAGCGATCGCCCCCCGAGCGGTAGTTCATTCCCATTTCCTGGCGAATCGGGTCGTGCTTTTTCATCCGAACTGACTCCCTTCTACGGATTGACCACCAGGTAACGCAGGTAACCGCCATTCGGCGTCGTCGAGTTGGTCAAGGACAGACGCCGGTCGTAAATGGGATAGCTGCCGGCCGCGGTCGGTTGAATGAAGGCATCCATGGTCTTCATTGCCGGGAGCAGCAAGCCGTATTGCTCTTTCGGGAACGGGTAGAGGTTGCCGTCTTCCGCGAGGACGGTCATGTATAACCCCTGCGTGACCGGCGCGAGGGTGCGCAACCCGGTGTTGAAGAAACGAACGAGAATCCGGGAGTTCGTCGCGCCGGCCGCCAGGTTGGCGTCGAAACCGCCGGTGGTGCGGAACGGTTCGCCGTTGATCAGGAAGTACCGTGGGTGATAGTCGATCGTACTGGTCACCGCCTTGCCGGGACCGTAATTGTTGGCGGCCACGGCATCGTGCAGGTCCGGATCGACTTCACTGAAGAATACCGTCACCTGGCTGTCGTAGGCCTGAGTGCCCTGGTAGGCGACGTTCGCCGCGGAATTCATGATCACCCCGCCGTACAGGCCCATCTGCACCTGCACCTGCTGGTGCGTGCCACTTTGGTAGAGATAGGTTCCCGGCTTGAGGGTGAAAACGTAATTCGACGCGGTGGTGTTGCCGGCGGGGGTTTCGTGCGTAAAGGAGCGCATGCGACCGTCGCCGTTGCGGACCGGCGCCATGCCGCCCACTTCGGGGATGCCCGGAATGACGATCGAGATCGGTTCCGGCAGGTTGTTGTCGAGGTGAATGACGATGTTGGGATTGCCGACCGGGACGGTGAGCAACGGTCCGGGCGAGCTCAGGGTGCCGTCCAGCGCGCCGAACGACGAGTCCTGGGCAAAACCCCACATTTGCACGACACGGCCGTCGGGCATGGTTTTATTGAATGCCTGCGCGCGAAGGTAGATCTCCGTCGCCACGGCGTTGGTGAGGGTGATTCGTTTGAACCGGCGTTTTTGGGCGCGGAAGGTGGCGGCTTCGCTCGTGGTCACCGCCGCGAAGAACAGCACCAGCGTCAGCGCTAGAACCCGCCGGACCGATTGGTGTTCGAATAGGTTGTTCATGGTTGGACTCCTTTTCCTACTGCATTTCCATGATCGGAACGTCGGGATGTTCGATGATCAACATGGTCATCATGCCGCCGGGGAAGATGTCGTTGTTGACCATTTCCTTTTCGGCGTGCGAGTGCCACATGAAGAAGTACCCGCCGTTCAGATTCCCGATGCCTTGTCCCGGGGGAAGCGGGCCGAACTGGCCGAGGAACGGCGAACCGCTCCAATCCTCGCCGAAGGCCGTTTCCTGCTGTTCCGGCAACAGCACCGGGAACGGTTTCCCATGGTCCTGCGGATCCTCGCCCGGTTCCAGCGGATCGCCGGCGTCATGGCCGTAAATGTCCCAGCCCAATCCCGCGCCCGACCAGGTGAACAACGCATCTTCCGTTTCGCCCGGGTAGATGGTCTGGGTGAAGTCCGAGACGCCCAGATCGGGACCGGCGCCCGGCGTGCTTTCCAGCAAGCGGCCGTCGATCGCAATCGCGGTCGCGTTGTTGGCATGGTGGTGGAAGGGGTGGGCATTGCGACCGGCGCCGACGAAGCGCAACAGCAGCGTTTCGCCGGGATGCATCATCGGCATGCAGTTGTACGGCTGGGCGGGCAGCCATCCCACGTAGGGATCGGACATCGTATCCGGCGCGGCCCGGCCGTTGATGAACCACAAATCGGGGAAATAGCCGGTGGTATCGACGCCCGTCGGGCCGTCGAATTCCACATCGTAGTGAATGCCGGAAGCCATTTCGGTCAGCAGGAACAGGAATTCGCGATCGAAGGCCGTGGCGGCATGATCATAAGCCCGGTCCATGCTGCCCGGATAAACGACGATCGCGCCGACCAGCCCCATTTCGACTTGCAAGTCGGCGTGGGTGCCGCTGTAGTAGGTGTAGGTGCCGGCGTGCGTGGCGGTAAAGGTGTAGGAAACGCTGCCGCCCGGCGTGGCTTCGGAGGTCAACAGGCCGGGAACGCCGCCGCTGACGGTCACGTTATCCTGGCCGGGAAAAACGAGCGAGACGTTTTCCGGCAGATCGTTGGTCAGATTGATGGTGACGGTGTCGCCCTCCATCAGCAGGAGGGTCGGCCCCGGGTATTGGACGCCGATGGCGCCGTCCAGGTCGTTGTAACCCCAGAAGAGCAGGCTTTCGCCGTCGCCGGTGGTGATGTAACCGGGCTCCGCGTTGAGGTTGAACATGCTGCCCTGAATGCCTTGCACCGCGGCTGACGACTGTCCGGCGGTCAGGGCGACGAAGGCGAACAGTAAAATCGGCAGCCAGCGATTGCGGATCATCGTCTTCATTTCAGCCCTCCTTTGGCGACAAGCTTCGCGGCCGCCGGCGCATTGATGACGATCTCGGTCATCAGACCGCCGTAATCCTCCTGATCGTTACTCAAGAAGTTGAGGTTGGTGGAATACAGAAAATAGGTGCCGGGAACGGCATTGGCGGTATCGAGAATCACATCGATCGCCTCGCCGCCGCCGATGGTGATCGAGTTGGTGGTGTAGTACAGATTGGCGCCGCCGCTGCTGCGCAGCAATTTGGCGCCGCGGCCGATCACCTGCATCGGCAGGTTGACCGTCGCCAGAGTGTAATACTCGGAAACCGATACGTTGCTGACGCGCAGGAGAATGCGCTGGCCTTTGGTGGCGACGATTTTCGAGGACATCGTCTGCGACAGGTGGCCGTCGAAGGAGTTGGGCAGCGGGCTGGTATTGATCGTGTCGGGATAGCCGCGCCCGTTCATCAACGGATACTTGTCGTCCAGCATCGCCAACGGAATCGGTTGGATGTTGATTTCCGCCTCGTGGAAGACCGGGTCGAAGCCGGTGAGTTGGATCGGCTGCTCGATGTCGTAGCCGGTCGAACCGTCGCCGTCGTTGTAGGCGAACTGCGTATAGCTGCGGCCGCCGAAGACCTTGGCCGGTCCCATGTCCTGGATGGGTTTCACGTACAAGTTGCCGATCATGCCCATCTGGATGTGTTCGGTCGCCTCGACGTGGCAGTGGTAGAAGTAGGTGCCCGGCTCCTCGAGGTTGTAGTAATAGGTGATCGAGGAGCCCATGTTGACGGCCAGTGAGGCTTCGGGCAGGCCGTCGAATACCGAGGCGGCCTGCGGGAAGCCGTGGAAGTGCACGGTGTGCGGATCGAACAGGTCGGGCCGCATCATCATGCCGATGTTAACCAGGTTGATGTACAGGTGCTGGCCTTCGCGGACCTCGATGGTGGGCGCCGGCGAACTGGCCGCCAACATACCCGCATCCATCATCATGTCGGGCGCCACGCCGCTGAGGTCGGAGAAGCCGAACATGTACATCAAGGCGCCGTCGGCCATGTTGATGAAGCCGTCGCCGCCTCCCAGGTAGTAACAGACATTGTCGTTGTCGGGATCGCCGTCGCCGTCGGTGT
This sequence comes from Myxococcales bacterium, assembly GCA_012517325.1. Classification (NCBI taxonomy): domain Bacteria; kingdom Pseudomonadati; phylum Myxococcota; class Myxococcia; order Myxococcales; species Myxococcales bacterium. The sequence continues at coordinate 10,829 of JAAYVF010000110.1, forward strand.
CGAGGCCGTCCTCGTCCAGCGGGCATTGCAGGTCGATGGCGGCCCGGGCCGGCGTCGCGCTCAGTGCGAAAAGCAGAGCGAGTACGGCGGCGAAGCCAAAACGCAGCAGGGAATTCATGGAGTGTCTCCTTTTCTTCGTCTCGAGTTTCATCACCGTACCTCCTTACGCGCCGCAGCCGCCGGCGCCGTCTTCGTCGCCGGCCGTGTCAGCGGCCGAGGAGTCGGACGCGTCCGGGGACACGTTGTCCGCGAAGGCGGCCAGCAGTTCGTCATCCGACAGCGGGCTGTCGGTCTGCTCTTCGTCGTCGTCGATCAGATCGGGCGAGTCCTCGTCGGCGTAAAGAAGTTCGTCGTCCTGGTTGTAGAGAGCGTTGAACGATTCCGCGGCGGTGCCGTCCAGCATGGCGGCCAGGGCCATCGGCGGCGTCGTCCCGGTGTAGTATTCATCGGCGCCGGCGTCGACCGAGCCGTTAGGCCGGGTCTGCCGGTCGTAATCGGTGCGGAGGACGGCCAGGGTCGCCAGCGGATTGGCTGTGCCGCGGCTGATAGCCGAGGAGCCGCTCAGGATGTGGTAGTTGCCGGTCTGGGTGATCGGCGAGAAGACGACGTAGACCAGGTTGCCCAGGCCGCCGGCCGTCGCTTTGAGCACGTTGAAATACGCGCTGGACAGGTTCGGATTGCTCGCGGTGTTGGTGGGGCTGTAGCCCGTGACGTCGGTCAACACACCGTAGGTGGGGTTGAGCCGGACCGGGGAGCCCAGACCGTAGACCGCCAGATCCCAGTAGATCGGACTGGCCGGCGCCGGTTGCAGCGCGCCCGTCCCGCCGTTCGCCGTGGCGTCCCACCAGAACGAACGGTTATGCCAGATGATGTTGTTGGCCATGATCGGCTTGGAATAAGTCTGCCGGTAAGCGTTGCCGAACGCGGCTTGCAGACCGGCGCTGTGGGCGTTCGCGCCGATGCCGGCCGCCCGCGGGACGGAATTGTTGACGCCGCCGGCGCCGGGCGGGCAGGTCTGCCCGATCGGGTTGCCGACGGTGCAGTTGCCGAAGGCGTCCACGCCGGTGCCGGAGCTGTCGTTATCGGCGATGGTGTTGTTGTAGATGGCGATCAACGCCGCGTCGTCCAGCGAGATGCCGCCGCCGACGTCCGCGCTGACGTTGTTGACGATCATGTTGTTGGCGATCAACAGCGAGTGCCACCGCAATGGGTTGTTGCGGTTGTTGGCCACGTCCTGGCCGTTGGCCATCAGGACGCGGATGCCGGCGCCGTCGTCACCGGCCATGTTTCCCTGGATCAGGTTGCTGTTGATGGTGGTGGTGCCGACGCCTGGCGTCAGGAACGGCGATTCCGGGGGCATTAATTCGCCCGTCAGCATGATGCCGGCGCCTTCGTCGGTCGATTCGTTGAAGAGAATGCGATTGCGCTGGATGATGCCGCCGGAACTAAGGCCGTGATGCACGATGCCGGCGCCGTACTGCAGCGTGTAGTTGCCGCAAATGAAGTTGTCGTTGACCCGGTAGTTGTCCGAGCCGTTGTTCAGGGCGATGCCGCCGCCGTTGTCGACGCTGCCGTTCATCGAGATGGCGTTGTTATGAATGAACAGGTTGTCGTTGAACGAGCTGAGATAGCCGCTGGAATTGGCGTTGATCAACGAGGGCGTACCGACACGGATACCGCCGCCGATCGTGCCCTGGTTGCTGACGATCACGTTGTTGCCGATTTCCAGGAAATGCGCATAGGCGTTGACGAAAATGCCGCCGCCCGTGATCGCCGCGGTGATCGTGAAGCCGTCGATGCGCGCGCTTTTGGTGCGGTTGAATTCACCGTTTTTCGTGGCGACCAGGATGCCCGAGCCGCGCTCGAGGAAGAAGGTCGGCCGCTCACCGTCGATCAGTTGGATCTTGCCACTGTCGATCAGCGACTGCACCTTGGCGTCCCACGCCGTATCCTGGCCGGGCATCAAGGGCAGGGCGTCCAGGAAGGTCGAGTAGGCGCCGTACCCTTGCAGCCGAAGCTTTTTGTACATGATTAGGTGTTCGGGGTAATGGCCCGGCGCGACCAAAATCAACGAGCCACTGGCCGCGTTGTCGATGGCCGTCTGGATAGACTGGCCGGCCGCAACGCGCACGATGGGGCTTTCGTTGATGTTGAGGGTGATCCCGACGGTCGTCCGCCGGCCGTTGCTGCGAATCACTTCCAGTTCGCCGGTGGTGGCGCTCGTCGGCACCGTGGCGGAAATCGTCTTACCGTTGGCCGCCCAGGAATTGATCGTGATCGGATTGCCGTTGAGCAATACCTGCCCCGCCGAGGGGCCGAAGCCGTAATCGCGGGTGATCGTGGTCGGCGAACCCGGTACGGACGGGTCGTAATTCGGATTGGGCACCTGCACCGAGCCGCGCGAGGTGATGGTGATCGTGCGGGCGGAGGCCGGGCTGAAGAAGCCGAGCGAGAAGGTCAGGGCCGGGCCGCCGTTCTGACTGTCCACCTTGGCGATGACCGGCGTGCCGTCGCCGAATTCGCAGTCCAGCCGCTTGTCGGAACCGGTGAACGCGGCGATCGGCAGAATCGGCGTATCGCTGATCGTCGTTTTGCCCGGGAAGTATTCCATGTTCTGACAGGTCTGCCCGTATCGCGGGTCGTACCACGGATCGATGATCAGATCGCCGGAACCGCTGGGATCCTCGATCGGCCCCGGGTTGTTCAAGCAAATCTGGGAAACGCCCGGCGAGACGCCGGTCGGGGTGGGAATGTTGGCGCTGTAGGTGGAAGGAACCAGCGTGTTGTACCGACCCCATTCATCGGTGTAAACGCGGGCGAATTCATGGCCGCTGAAGTCGCGGAAGGAAATCGGAATCCACGCCGGACCCAGTTTGTCGCCGTACTGCGGGCTGTTGAGATTGAAGTCGGTCGTGATGTCGTTGAGCATGATGCCCCACGCCCGTCCCGAAACCGGCACTTCGGTGAAGAAGAAGAAGTTGGCTGCCGCGTTGTTACCCGGGGTGACGAACACCTCTTTTTTATCGCACAACGGGCGCACCTGACCGTGGTAGTACGGCACGATCTGCTCGTCGGGGAACAGGCTCAAGGTTTCCGGGACGAGGTGCGGGGCGCCGACGCATTCGGCTGGCAGCGAAGCGACGATCGGCTGATAGGGATCGCCGAAATCGACGTTCTTGTCTTCTTCCTTGACGAGTTCGTAGCCGGCGGGCGTTACCGCCTCGACGATGTAGCGTCCCGGCGCGAGCGGCGACGTTTCCGCGCTGCCCGATTCCATGCCACCGGGGAAATAAGACCAGAAAGCGAAACCGCCGTCGAACACGCCGGGCCGCACCTGGTTCCAGGTCCGCAAGGTTTGGGCGCAATCGACGATCGGCTGACCATGAACGGTTTGCGGATCGCCGGCGCAGCCGGTGGGGAGATTGTCGTCCCAACTATCGGTCCAGACGATCTGCAAGGCGTCGCCCGGATCGAACTGGCTGTTGCCGTTGTGATCGACATCCTCGGCCCCTGGGAAATTGTCGAACGGCCAATTGTCGATATCGGCCAGGGTGACCGCGGCGTCGCCGTTGACATCGTCGATCACCTTGTTGCCGTCGGCATCTTCATAAAGGTTCACCTGGATGCGCGGAATGCCCGGCTCCCAGGTTTCCATCGTTCCCATCCGCGGGTCGTCCTCGGCGCGCGTGGTGGAATAGGCGACGATGCCGGTGATGCCGCCGTTATCGGTGCCGCTGTACGCTTTCTTGCCCCAGTTCACGATGTTCTGCTGGCCGGCATACAACAAAAACGCCTCCAGCAGCGAGGGGCCCGTTTCGGTGCGATACCCCAGGCCGCCGTTTTCGGGTTGCGGCTGCGGATGGTTCACCGCGCCGGGAGCCAGCGAGCCGCCGTCGTCGACGATGACCGTCGCGCCGGTCGCGGCGTATCGGGTGAAATCGACTTCCTGGATGGTCCAGGCAAACCAGGGAAAGACTTCCTTGATCGCATAGTCGCCGTTGGGGTTGGTCTTGGTGCTTTGATAGACGGTGGCGTCGGGGAAACGCAGGTTGATGACCTGGTCGGGAACGCCGGCCTCGCCGTTGTCGCGGAAGCCGTTTTCGTTCAAGTCATTGAAAACCGAACCCGACAGCGTGCCGAACCAGGCGTTTACCGCCACGTCGCCCAGATTGATCGAACCGCCGGTGGACGGGACGATCACGGTGCGAAAGTCGATGATTACGTCCAGGTAGGTATCGAAGGTGACCAACTGATAAGTGCCCGGCGGCACGTTGCCGATGGTGAAGGAACCATCGGCGGCGCAGGGTTGGGCGTAAACCTGTTCGTCATTGCCGCTGAGATTGTTCAGGGCGACCCAGGCGTTCGGCACCGGCAAGCCGCTGCTGACTTGCGTCGCCGGCGGACGGGAATCGCGGATGTAAACCGCGCGCCCGCTGATCGTACCGACCGGACCACCGCCGCCCGTGGGGAGGGTCATCGGATGCAGGAAGCCGATGAACACGTGCCAACTGGCGATGCCGAATTCCACGAAATAGGGCGGCTCGCCGGACCGGAGCCAGGAATCGATGCCCTTGGTGCCCTCGATGGTCGAGGTTTGGATCCAGTTTTCACCGCGCGGCGGAATGGCTTGGGCGCCGTATTTTCCCGGCGCCAGATTTTTCACGATGACATCGCCGTTGGCGTCGGTCAGCAGTATGCCGCCGCCCATTTGCGCGACGCTGCCGTCGGCGTTGTAGGTGGTTCCCAGCGGGTTGCCGAAGACGTCCTGGCTGACCATGCCGGCGTAATCGTAGACGAACACCTGAAATCCTTCGAGGGAAGCCTCGGCAGGAATATCGGGCGCGCCGTTGACCGGATCGTTGTCTTCAAAAACGTGCACCGCGAGTTGCGCGGTTTCGACCGGATGGGGATTGACCACCACGGTAACGCTGGCCTGGCCGATTTTGACCTGCTGCGCGCCCAACGTGTAACCGCTGTTGGGCAATATCGAAACCAAATAAATGCGGTCACTGGGGAGTGCGATATTGGCCGAACTGCCGGTGGAAGTTCCCGTCTTGACCACCGGCGCATAGGAACGGTTCAAATTGACCGTCTGGCTGGTCGCCGAAGGAACGCCCGGCGTTACGGGAAGACCGGCATCCTCCTCTACCAACCAGCGAAATCCGCTGACTGGCGAGCCGCTGGGGTTCACCACATTGACGGTGAACGCCCAGGCGGGAGACGAAATCAATATCCCCGCGACCGCCACCAGAGCGATCGTCGCGAGGATAAAAATCCGCGGTACCCGGTAAAAGGTTTCGTTCATCTTTTACTCCTTCGCTTGCTTTTCTGTTTATCCGATGCGACCACAGGCACGGTTCCGGACTGTTTCGAAAAATCCGCCATCGAAATTCCCCGCCGGCTTTCCTTTTTCGTTCGAGCATGGGTCACAATGAAATCGATACGTGCGGCAAACATAAGGAGAGCGCGTCATTTGGGATATCGGGAATCTCCTGAAAGATTTCGGGAAAAGCCTGACCTTCGACTTTTAGCGGTTGATCTTGAGATGGAAAGCGGTGGTGAGCGGGCGGACTAGAACTCGAGGGAAGTGATCCCTTCCCGCAAGGCGTATTTGGTCAATTCGGCGATGCTGGAAATGCCGAGCTTCTCGGAAATCTTGGCGCGGTGGGTTTCGACGGTCTTGACGCTGACATTGAGCTCGAAGGCGATTTCCTTGATGCTCTTGCCTTCCGCGAGCCGCTGCAGGACTTCCAGTTCACGCGTGGTCAAGATGGCGCGGGCCGAATTCGCGGGCGCGCCGCGGTTAACGAACTCATCGACGATCACCCGGGAGACCGAAGGTGACAAGTAGGTTTTTCCGCCGACGATCGTCCGAATGGCCAACCCCAGTTCCTCGCCGGCGCAGTCCTTTAATAGATAGCCGGAAGCCCCGGCGCGCAGCATTTCCGAAATGAAGTGGCGGTCGGTGTGCATGGAAAGCGCCAGCACCCGGATCGGCGGGGTCAGACCGGCCATTTTACGAGCCGCCTCGATGCCGTTCAGTCCGGGCATGGAAATGTCCATCACCACGATGTCGGGACGATGCTTTTCGACCAACGCCAATGCGTTCTGGCCGTCACCGGCTTCCGCAACGATCTCGAAGCCGGTTTCCTGCGCCAGTATGGCGCGCAGACCGTCGCGCACGATTTTGTGATCGTCAGCCAACACGATGCGAACGCTCATTGCTGTTTCCTCCGCGCCTTTTTTTAGCGGCGGCGCCCGTTTCCCGACCTCTCTACACTTCCGGCCGCGGTTTAAGCAAGCCCGCGCCCGGCGGATCGCCGATCATCGCTTCCACCCGACCAGGATGCCCGGGCTGCCCGGCGCCGCGAGCCGCTCGATCGCGGTCAGCCCGGCCTGTTTCAACCAGCCGGCGATTTCTTCCTCGGTATACGTGTCGCCGCCGGTCGTGTTGACCAGCATGTTCAACGCGAAAAACGCTCCTTCGGGCGGTTCGGTGCGATTCTCCGCCATGAGGTGATCCTGAATCACGACCCGGCCCGTCGGAGCAAGCGCGGCGGCGCATTTGCGGATCAACGATTCGTTTTCGGCCGGCGAATTGCTGTGAAGGATCGCCGATAGCAGCACGAGGTCGAAATCGGCCGGCAGTTCGTCGGTCAGGTAATTGCCCGCGACGGTCGTGATCCGGTCGCTCAATCCCTCTTGTTCCACGTAGCGCCGGGTCAGCGGGACAATGTCCGGCAGATCGAAGATCGTCGCCAGCAACCGTGGATTCGCGCGCGCCATGGCCATCGAAAAGAGCCCGGAGCCGCCGCCGACGTCCAAGACTCGCTCGACGTTGGAGAGGTCCAGCGCCATGGCCAGTTGTTGCGCCACGGTCCAGCCGCGTCCGTGCATGGCCGCGATGAACGCGGTCTTGGCCGATTCGTCCCAACTCCGCGAACCGGCCGCGAGGACCGAGCCGCCTTGTCGAACGGCGTCGGTCAACGTCGCCCAGGTTTGATAAAGGTGCGCGGCATGCAGCAAACCGCCCAGGTACTCCGGTTTGCCCTCGACCAGCAACCGGCTGGCCGATTCGAGATTGGTGAAGCGGTTTTCCTTCTTCGCCAAGAGGTCCATGGCGCACAACGCGTTCAACAAGCGGTCGACGCCGCGCTCGTCGGCGGACAACGCGGCGGCGATCTCGGCGGATGTCTGCTTGCCTTCTTCGATCAGGGTGAAGATGCTCAGCTCCATCGCGGTCAACAGAATGCGGCTGCGCATGAACGCGCGGGCGACGGAAAACAATTCCAGCGAGGAATAGGGCTCGCGATGGGGGTCGCTCATGGCCTCTCTCCCTTGATCGTTTGCGCTCTGCCGGCGGACGAATCGCTTCCTGAACCATAACCCCGAAATGCCGAGCGTCAAATTGTCGTGTCGCGACCATCAGGAACGATTCGCGACAACTGGCCAAAAACAAAATCGTGATTACCCATTGTGGGAGGGGTAAAAAATCAGTCTCGGCCCGATCGACCGGTTGAAAGTTCGGGAGCAGTCGCATGTTGAATGAAATCACCATCCGCATCGCCGGCGCCGCGGGGCAGGGAATTCAAACCACCGCGGATTTGCTCGGCAAGGCCGCGACCCGCGCCGGCTATTGGGCGTTGGGCAATGTCGATGCCGAATCCCGGATTCGCGGCGGCCTCAATTATTGTCAGGTCCGCCTTGCCGTCGAACCGCGCCCGGCCATTCGCCGCCAGGCCGATATCCTGGTGGCGCATACAGAACGCGCGCTGACCGAGAATGCCGGCGATTTGCCGCCCGAGGCGGCGGTTTTGGCCGACGAACCTTGGGAGCATCCGGGACGCGTCCCGTGGAATTTATTGGATCTGGCCCGGCAGGCGGGCACGGCGAAATCGGTCGGCACGGTGGCCGCGGGAGCGATCTGGGCCATGCTCGGCCTCCGGCGCGACATCATGGATACGGCGATCGGCGATCAGTTTTCCGGGCGGCTGTTGGAAGTCAACCGGCAGGCGATCGAACTGGGGTACGAGGCGGGCGCGCACTGGGCAGGCGGCGCAAGATACCGCTTGTCGCCCGGCGACGGGATAGCCGGCCGATTGTGGATATCCGGCGGCGAGGCCATCGCTTTGGGAGCGGTCGCGGGCGGCGTGTCGCTGCTGGCGGCTTATCCCATGTCGCCGTCCACTTCCATTTTGATGCGGTTGGCGGATTGGGCGGCGCGGCTGGGCATCGTCGTCGAACAAGCCGAGGACGAAATCGCCGCGATCAACATGGTGGCCGGCGCTTCCTATGCCGGGGCGCGGGCCATGACGACGACTTCCGGCGGCGGTTTCGATCTGATGACCGAGGGCGTATCCCTGCTGGGCATGATCGAGGCTCCGGCGGTGATCGTCATCGCGCAGCGCCCCGGGCCGTCCACAGGTCTGGCGACCCGGACCGCGCAGGGCGATCTGCAACTGGCTTTGCACGCGGGCCACGGCCGCTTTGCGCGTGTCATCCTGGCCCCACGCGATATCGCCGACGGTTTCGCATTGACGGCCCGTGCGTTCGATATCGCCGAAAAATATCAGACGCCGGTATTCATTCTGACCGACCAGCAATTGCAGGACGGGCAGATGACTTGCGCGCCGTTCGATTGGGAGGGTTTGCCGACCCGCCGCTGGTTGCTGACGCCGGACGAATTGGCGGCCGGGCCGGAATATCGCCGTTTCGCCGACACGCCTAACGGGATTTCGCCGCTGGCGGCACCGGGCGCGGCCGAACAATTGGTGATCGTTTCGTCGGACGAGCATGACGAGGTCGGGCACATCAACATTCCGCGCCTGACCGCCGAACGCATGGGATCGAAGCGTCTGCGCAAGATCGACACCGTGGCCGCGGAAGTGTCGCTGCCGTTTACGCTCGCGGGCGACGCGCGGAACAAACCGCTGGTGATCGGCTGGGGTTCGAGTTACGGGGCGCTGGCCGAAGCGCGTTCGCGGTCGGCCGGCGGCGATGCTTTCGCGCATTTGCATTTGCGCCAACTGTGGCCGCTGCCCGGCCCGGAGTTGGCGGCGCTCATCGACCGGGCGCCGCTGACGGTGGTGGCCGAAAACAACGCGGCGGGCGAACTGGCCGACTTGCTGCAGCAGGTCGTCGGCCGGCCGTTGCCGCGGCGCCTCAACAAGCACGACGGCCGCCCGTTCACGGCCGACGAATTGGCCGAACGAATCGATCGGGAGATCCGCTCATGACGGTCTGCATCCAACAATTTCACAATACACAGGAACCGGCCTGGTGCCCGGGTTGCGGCAATTTCAAGATTCTCGAGGCGGTCAAACAGGCTTTGGTTGAACTCGAACTGCCGCCGCACCGGGTGATCATCGCCACGGGCATCGGGCAGGCGCCGAAACTGCCGCACTACCTGCGGGTCAACACGTTCAACGGCCTGCACGGCCGCGAAGTGGCGTCGGCCACCGCCATCAAACTGGCCGCGCCCGACCTGACGGTATTGGTGCACGCCGGCGACGGCGGCGCCTACGGCGAAGGCGGCAACCATTTTTTGCACGCCTTGCGCCGCAACGTCGATCTCACGCTCGTCGTCCACGACAACCATTATTACGGGCTGACCAAGGGCCAGGCCTCGCCGACGACCCCGCGGGGAACACCGGCGGCGGGCGCGCCGGACGGCGTCCGGTCGTCGCCGCTCAACCCGTTGGCCCTGGCGATTTCGCAGGAGGGCTCGTTCGTCGCGCAGGGCTCGGCGGCGCATCCGGCGCACTTGGTCGAGTTGTTGAAACAGGCGATCCGCCATCGCGGCTTCTCGCTACTCAACGCCTTGCAGCCGTGCGTCACCTACGACAAGGTCTTCACCTATCAATATTATCAAGAGCACGGATCGATTCTGGGGCCGGAGTACGACCCGACCGATCGCCGGGCGGCGTTCGATCTGGTGCGCGAAAACAACCTGGGCGACAAAATTCCCCTCGGGGTGATCTATCGTTGCGAACGGCCGCCCTATCCGGAGGCCGCGTCGCCGCTGCGCGAACGCGGCGTCGATCCGCGACGGGCCGCCGTGTTGTTCGCGGAATTCGTTTGACCGGCGGGGATTCGTCAATCCAAGAAGGAGGAATCGTCATGGAACAGCCGCGCAAAATGATGCCGATCGGCCCGTTGATGATCGAGCATCGGCTGATCGAACGCATGATCCGGCAAATCGCCCGGGAACTGGAAAAAATCCGGCGGACCGGCGAGGCGGACGTCCCGTTTTTGCAGGACGCCGTCGATTTCATCCGCACCTATGCCGACCGTTGCCATCACGGGAAGGAAGAAAACATTCTCTTTCGCGAGTTGGACAAGAAAGACATCGCGCCCGAGGAACGGCGGCTCATGGAGGAATTGATCGAGGATCACATCTACGGCCGCGGCAAGGTGGCCGAGATCGTCGCGGGCATGGCGCAGTATGCCGCCGGCGACGCCACGGCCTTATCGTCGATCGTCGCCGCGCTGACCGAGTTGATCGAGTTCTACCCGCAGCACATCGAAAAAGAGGATCGGCATTTTTTCCTGCCGGTGATGGCGCATTTCACCGCCGCGGAGAAGGATGCCATGCTGCGGGAAGGCCTCGATTTCGACGCCGGCCTGATCCACGAGCGTTATCGCCACGCCGTCGAGGAACTCGAAAAAAAGCCCGGCCGCTGAGCGCGCCGCTCAATCCGGGTCGCACGGCCCCGCGCAGTACTGCACGACCTGGCCGGTCTGGGTGAACGTCGCCACTTGTTCCAGCACGTTGGTCTGGAAACACATGTCGGTGTGAACGCCGTTGTCGACTTCGGGCGGAATGTTCGATTCCGGCGGCATGTATTGCTGGGTCAGGTCGACCAGATCGTATTGGGTCAGGATGCCGCCGGCGGTCACCGGCGAGGTCACCTCGTCCAAACCGAACACGGGATGGATCGACGGCGTCATCAGCTCCACGCCGATGGACCGCGACAGCATCTCGGTGGTCAGGTTCGGCACCTCGCAATCGCCGATCGCTTCCTGTAACAGCACCTGGCGGCCGGCCGGCGCGTCCGGCAGCGGTTCCCGGAACATCAGCCGGGTCAGGGTGATCGGGTCGGACATGTCGAACCGCGTCTGGAAAATCGCGATCGCCTTCTGCTGCAACAGCGGATCGGGGTAGAGCAGGTCCATGTAAACCTTGATCGGCACCCAGACGACCGAACGCGGAATCAGGTTCAGCCAGACGCTGCCCGGCACGGCCAGAACGCCGCGCTCGATGCGGTTGGAGATCGAAACAAAGGACGAACCCATGATGCCGCCGAGGCTGACGCCGTAGTAGTACACGCGGGTGTCGTCAATCAGGTCGTGGCCGTCGATTTGGATGGCCGGGTCTTCCTCGAGGTCGCCCAACGCCAATTCGGTCAGGACGATGTTGTTGACCAGCGATTGCTGCAGGCGGTCGGTGACGATCGAAATTCGGTTCAGGTCCTGCATGATGTCGTTGATGATCAGGTCCAGGTCGCCGTCGGACAAGCCGATCCAGTCCGTCGCGATCATGATGACGCCGGTTTCCTCGGCCCACTGGTGAATCGTGGTGCCCGGCCAGGAAGTCAGGTAATCGCGGCCATTGCCGAAAATGCCGTGCCCGAACACGACCAGCGGCAAGGGCTGGCCGAGCGTTTCCGCCTTTTTCGGAATGATCATCGTATAGGGGAACCAGGCGTTTTCCGCCTGCCGGATCGGATGATGATTCTCGTCGTAGACCAGCTCGTTGTCTGCGGTCAGGTAGTTGGGCACCTCGAAGTCGCCCTCGACGATCCGCGCCAGGTACTGATTCGGATCGTCCTGGACGCTGGTGATCGTGTAGCCCAGGCCCGTCCCGCCGGCCTCTTCCAGCGCGGTTTCGCGCATCGACAGCACCGAACCGGTCAGGTATTCCTTGCTGGCTACCATGAAATCCCAGGCGAGCAGCAGGCTGCTGCGCGGATAGCCGTGCGCCTCCAGGAAGGCGAAAATTTCCTCATAGTGCGGACGGATCGCCTCGATCTCCGGGTTGTCGGTGATCACCTGATCGCGCAGGGCGGCGAACGCCGGCGGCGATTCCAGCGGGTTGCCGTCGGTGTCGGTGAGGTCGTTGGTCAGCACCATGACGTGCCGCTGGCCCATTTCCATCGGTTCCAGCGGGCGGACGATCAGGGCATAGCGGTTTTGAAACAACGCGCGGCGGTTCATGTCCATTTCCGACATGAAGATCACACGGTTGCCGGTTTCGTAATTGAACAGGGCCAGCGGGTTGCCGGCGAAGTAGGATTCGTACAACTCGTTCTGGCCGGTCAGAAATTCTTCGGCGATGTCCGTGCCGAAGTGCACGAGGATCGGGCCGGCCGGCGAGATGCCGTCGGCGGTGTTGGTCGGGCCCATGTCGATCGAGGGCATGATGCCGGTCGGTAAAAACTCATCCGGCAGATTGACGCGCACGCCGGTCGGGCTGGTGGGGTCCTCGACCTGGAAAAATGCGCTGGGATAGGGCAGATAGCACTCGCTGCTGGTCATGAAATAGTTGCAACCCTCGACGAGGTCGAGGTGAATGGGCTCGACGGTCGAATCGTCGTTGTCGTTGTCGTTGTCGTCATTGTCGTCGTCATCGTCGTCGTTGTCGTCATCGTCGCCGCTGTCATCGTCGCCGGTGTCGTCGTCGGCGGAGTCGTCGTTGTCGTCGTTATCGTCGTTGTCGTTGTCATCGTCGTCGGCGGCCGTATCGTCATCGGCGGGCGAAGCGTCGTCGTCGCCGGCGGCCTGATCGTCATCGTCGGACGATTCGGAAGAGCATGCCGCGGCCAGGATTCCGAGTAACAACAGGAAAAAGAGGAGGAGGAAGGCGGCGGGGCGCGAATTTCCCCCGCGATTTTTTCCGGGCAGCCTACGTTTCATGTTCGGATCCTCGAAATATAAAGCCCCAACCCAGGCGGCATTTTAGGTGTGTTTTCCGAAATGCGTCAAGTAATCGATTTTGAGCAATCGCCGGGATCGGATAACGGCGGCAAGATGATAGTAGGTGTCCGATAACGCGGAGAAAATCGTGTGGTGCGGCCCGGCGTGCGGTCGCCGATTACGGGCAGAGCAAGAGGCCCTTCGCCCACAGGCAATCCCCGCAAGTCGGAAAGGGGCTGCCGATGCAATCCGTGTCGTTGTTCTCCGACAGCTCGCAGCCGCCGCAGCGCGTGCACGGCGAAAAATCGAACTGCCGGACCCGCTTGCGGAATCGGCGGTATTCCTCCCGCTTCCAAATAGCGGCCAGACTATCGACGTTCACGTTGCCCACGCTGTGGCGTTCGAGGCGTTTTTCCCGGCCCAAAACAAAACAGGAGTGCGAGTGCATCAGTGCCACGCAAGGGCTGACTTCGCCGCTCCAGGTGACGGCGGCCGAACCTTCCCAGATGAAGGAGCAATAGCCTTCCAGCCCGGTCGTCGGCTTGTCGGGGAAATCGCGGATCGTCAAATGCGGATTGACCTTCTGGAGGTGCGCCAGATATTCCGGATGCTCGTCGAGCGGCGGAAAGATGATTTCCGGCGACGACGACAGGCGACGAGCGACCGAGTATTGCTTGGCGGACATCCAGTAAAGAATCTCGTCTTTCATTTCGGCCGAGTAGGGCAGCAGGTTGGTGATCAGGACGAATTTCGCCTCCAGGCGCCGGGCGAGCGGAATCAGATCGACCAATTCCTTGAGGTTGCGGCGCATCAGCACGAATTCGAGCCCGATCTCCGGGGTTTGGCGGCCTCGCGCGCGGCGCAGTTCCACCAGGCCGCGGACGTTCGTTTCGATTTTCGACAGATCGGCGCCCCGGCGGATGTCCGCGTGGGTCGTCGGAGCCGCGCCGTCCAGCGAAACGACCAGGCGGTCCAGCCCCGCGTCCAGCAAGGCGGTAGCCGTTTGCCGGTCGAGCAACAGGCCGTTGGTGATCAACTCGGCGGCCAGGCCTTTTTGCTTGACCCGGGCGATCATCGCCGGCGTCCGCGGGTTCAGCAGCGGCTCGCCGAATCCCCAGAACGCCACGGTCTTCAGGCTGGGAAAGCGGGCAAACCCGGCGATGAGATGTTCGAAGGTCGCGGCGGCCATTTCGCCGGGCGGTTCGGTCCACGAATTGCGCATGCAGGTGCGGCAGTTCAAATTGCAAAACGAGGTCGGCTCGACGTACAGCTTGGTCAACGGCACGTCGGCCGAACGCAGGGAATGCTTTTCCAGCGCGCGCTGGGCGCGAATTTGGACCGGACTCAAACGTTCGGCCGGCTTGCCGTGATGGGCCATGCGGATCCTTGCTCTGCCGCTGGGCGGACGATACCTGGCGCGCTCCAGACCACCTTCGACCTGGACCAGCGGCACTTCTTAAACCAAAAGCCGCCGGTCGGCAATGCGGCGTTTCTTTTGATTGTATCAGAATTTGAATTGTTTTAAACTTTTTCGGCACGCCAGAAAGGGAAGGACATGGTTATCGGTGCACCCGATAAAAGCAACACTATTTTAACTCCGGACCGGCCGTGTTCGTGGAAATCGGCGGACGGCCGGCGGCTGTTCGGTTTGGGCTTCGCCACGCTCTTCCTCGAACTGGCGCTGATCCGTTACCTCGCCGGCAACATCTGGAACCTCGGCTATTTCCCCAACCTGGTGCTGATGGCGGTGTTTCTGGGGATGGGCCTGGGATTCCTGTTTCACCCCTACATTTCCGAGCGCCGGTCGCCGCTGCTGTTGCACGGCGCTCAGTTCCTGTTGCTGGTGCTGGTGCTTTACGTCTATGTGGCGCGGCCGATCGTGCCGTTGGCCGACCTGAACGAAAAATCGCTGCACGACGAGTTCTTTTTCCTGGCTTCGGTGAAGAAAACCGACCAGGTCAACTACCTGCCGTTCCTCTTTTGCTTCGTCGCCTGCATCGGCGTGTTCGCGCTGATCTCGCAACGGACGGCGAAGTACTTCCGGCTGTTCCGCCCGCTGACCGCCTACACGCTGGACATCCTGGGGTCGTGCGCCGGCATCGTCACCTTCAT
Organism: Myxococcales bacterium; assembly: GCA_012517325.1. Lineage (NCBI taxonomy): Bacteria > Pseudomonadati > Myxococcota > Myxococcia > Myxococcales > Myxococcales bacterium. The sequence goes on from JAAYVF010000110.1 coordinate 25,856, forward strand.
GGCGTTCAGCTTTTTCACCCTGCCGCCGACCGTCTGGTTCGCCGCGTTCGCCGCGCTGTTGCTCGCGGCGGCCGCCGATTCCTGGAAGACGCGCTGGCTGGCGGCGGCGATCGGGGAGCTGGTCGTGTTGACGGCCCAATGGCAGAGCGCGCAGCACCTGGCGCGGCCGGCCTATCACGGCGGCCTCGAAGTGGTCTGGTCGCCCTATCAACGCCTCGAATACATCGACGACCCCAGCCTGCCCGAGGTGATGCGCCGGTCGATCTGGGTCAACGGCCGCGGACATCAGCGGATCGGCGACCGCGCCGGTCTCGCCCAATCGGTTTACCGCTTTCCGTACCGCGACCGCGCGCAGGACCCGACCTTGCCGCCGTTCGGCGACGTGCTGGTGCTGGGCGCCGGCAGCGGCAACGATACGGCGGTGGCGTTGCTCAACGGCGCGCAACACGTCGACGCGGTGGAGATCGACCCGGTCATCGCCCGCTTCGGCCGGCGCTATCATCCGCTGCGCCCGTACCAGGATCCGCGCGTCGACCTGATCGTCGACGACGGCCGCGCCTGGATGACCCGCGCGCCGCGCCGCTACGACCTGATCGTCTTCGCCTACGCCGATTCGCTGGTGCGCGTCAGTTCGCTGTCGCAACTGCGGCTCGAGAACTACCTGTTCACGCGCGAATCGTTCCAGCGCGCCTACGAGCTGCTCGGCGACAACGGCTGCGTCTACGTGTTCAACTCGTTCCCCAATCCGTGGCTGGGCGAAAAAATCCGCGCGATGATCCAGGCGGCCAGCGGGCGGACGCCGCAGGTCGTGTTCCAGGAAGACCGGGAATTCCTGCTGTTCAAGTTCGGCCGCGCCCCGTCCTGCAACGCCGAGCCCGCCGCGCTCGCGCCGGTGGAATACCCGACGGACGACTGGCCGTTTCTGCACCTGCGGCAGCGTGGCATTCCGGCGTTCTACCTCAAAGCGCTGGGCGGTTTGACGCTGCTGGTCGTGCTGTTGATCGGCACGGTGCGGTTGCTCGGCCGGCGCCGGGGGGGCGCCGCGCCGGCGGCGACGTTGCGCCTGGAACTGGCCTTCCTGTTCATGGGGCTGGCGTTTCTGCTCTTGGAAACCAAGAGCGTCATCCAGTTCAGCCTGCTGTTCGGCGCGACCTGGGTCAACAACTCACTGGTTTTTCTGGCCGCGCTCGGGCTGGTGTTGGCGGCCAACTGGACGGCCCAATGGTTCGGCGACCGCCTGCGGCAGGGCAGGGTCTTCGTCCTCTTGTTGTTGTCGTGCTTTCTGCCGCTGGTCTTCCCGCTGCGGAACCTGCTCTACGTGGGCAACGGCGCGTTGCGGTTCGCGCTGGCCGGGTTGCTGACGTTTCTGCCGCTGTATTTCGCCAACCTGATCTTCAGCCTGAATTTCCGCGACCAGGCCGCGCCCGAACACCTGTTCGGCTGGAACCTGATCGGCGCGACGCTGGGCGGGATGCTCGAATACGCCAGCCTGGTGCTCGGCTACAACGGCCTGGCGCTGGTGGTCGCGGTCTGCTACGCGCTGGTGTTCGTGTTGCTTCGCGCCGCGCCGGCCGGCGAGCGGGCGGGCGGCTGACGGTCACTGCTTCTTCTTCAATTCCTGGATCTTCTGCAGGTCGGCGAGCGCTTCCTTGTTTTTGCCCAGCGCCTGGTAGAGTTGCATCCGCATCTCGATGGGCAGCAGGGCGTTCGGATACTGCTTGATGATCGCGTTGAGCATCGTCAGCGCCTCGTCGGATTTTTTCTGGGCGATGAGTACGGTGACCTTGTTGAGCTGCGGTTCGGGCGCCTTGGGGGCGACGGCGATGGCCTGGTCGAAGTCGGTGATGGCCAGGTCGAGTTCATTCAGCGAGGCGTGCAACTGGCCGCGCAGGTTGTAGCCCTGCCACTGGTCGGGCGTCTTGCCGATCAGCTCGTTGAGGGTCGCCATGGCGGCCTCGGGCTTTTTCAACTCGCCCTGGATGAGGCTGAGCATGACGTACCAGTCGGGGATGTCCTGGCAGACCGGTTTGGCGGCGGTCAGCACTTTTTCGGCCTCGGCGTGGCGGCCCAGCGCGACCAGCAGGTTGGCGCGGGCGAAGTGGATTTCGGCGACCTGCGGCGCCAGCGTGCTGGCCTTGTTGAAGTCGGCCAGGGCGGCCTCGTTGTCGCCGTATTCCTGGGCGATGAAGCCGCGGCCGAGGAAGCCGTGGTACATCTCGGGCGCGATCTTGATGGCCTGCTCGATGTCCGCCTTGGACGAAACGGGATCGCCGCGCAGCACGGCAGTGGTGGCGCGTTCGAGGTAGGCCTTGTAGGGCCGTTTGTCGTGCGAGATCGCTTGGTCGAACAACTGGGCGGCGTCGGCGTATTTTTCGTGCATGCGGCAGATGGCGCCGCGCACCAGGTACAGGTCGGGTTGGTTGGCGTCGAGCTTGAGGCCCTCGACCAGGTCGGCGTCGGACTTGTCGAGCATTCCGGCGCCCAGGTAGACAATGGCCCGCGCGTACAGGCTGCGCGGCGTCTTGGCGACGGCCACGGCGCGCTCGGCGTGCTTGTTGGCCTCGGCCATGATGCGTTGCTTGGCCAGCACCAGCGCGAGGGTGGCGTGGGCGTCGAGGCTGTTGTCGTCCTTGGCGATGGCTTTTTCGAGGTCGGCGCGCGCGTCGAGGATGCGGCCCAGTTCGAACAGGGCTTCGCCGCGCATTGCGAGGTAGCCCACGTCCTCGGCGTTCGCCTTGTTGTCGTCGAGGATCTTCAGCGCCTTCAGGTACTGCCGCGCGGCCAGTTCCTGCTTCACGTCGCCGCGCCAATCGGCCCGCGCCGCGCCGCACCAGAAAACGATCAATACCAGACCGATCAACCAGCCGGTTTTCCGCATGGCTGCTCCCTGTTAGATGGTGCCGGCAGCTTAGCATTGTTGCCCGCCAAATACCAAGGCCGCGCCTATCCTGAACGCAATCGAAGGGTCGCCGCCGCGATATAAACCTTCACCGTCGTTCCGTGCGCCAGCCGGAACCCAAACTGGGAGCGCCAGCGACTTAACTAATGTAAGAGCGGCTTAGCAGCCGCGATAAAAATCCTCGCCGTCTTTCCGTTCGCCAGCCGGAACCCACGCGGGGAGCGCCAGCGACTTGACTGGTGTAAGAGCGGCTTAGCAGCCGCGATTTCACCTTTCCGCCAAACCATCCGCCGGATTTGCCGGAACGAATAATTTTCGCTTATTTATCCGTGACTTCCGATTTAACTATGATCGCC
>JAAYVF010000111.1 GCA_012517325.1 Myxococcales bacterium
CGATGCAAAACGGAAAATCGAAAGGGAACAACCAACTGGACGTGGGTCTATCAGGCCTCGGCTCCGAACTCTACGTAACCAAGGGGACATTTTTGCTGCACAGTTAAGGGGACATATTGCCTAAGTATAAACACCCGGCCGGCGGGAATCGGCCGCGGCGCGGCTACAGGTCGGGCTGCAACCGCGGCATCGCGCCGCTGCCCAACCAGTCGAGAAATTTTTTCGTCGTGAAATCGGAAATGCCGCCGGCGAACAGCAGGTCCGCCAGTTGAAACGACGGCTCGAGCGGCGGTTCGGGCACGCTCGGCACGGCCACCACGCGCATGAAGCCGGCCGCCGCCGCCTCCACGCCGAACGCCGAATCCTCGACCACGATGGTCTGCATCGGCTCCGCCCCGAGCCGCCGCGCCGCTTCCAGAAACACGTCCGGCGACGGTTTGCCGCGCGGCACTTCCTCGGCCGAAACCACCACCCGGAAGGCGTTTTGCAGCCCCACCTGTTTGAGCAGGGTCTGGATGACATGGAGCGACGAGCCCGACGCCACCGCCAGGGGATAGCCGCGGTCGCGCAGTTGCGTCACGAGCCGCGCCATTTCAGGAAAAGGTCGCGTTTCGGCCAACGCCAGTTCGAGGTAATAACGGTCCTTCTTTTCCAGCAACTCCGGCAGCTCGGCCTGCAGGCCGAACCGCTCCTTGACGTCGGTCATCATGAAAACGTTGCTGGTGCCGATGTAGCGCCGTTTCATGGCCGGGGTCAGCTCGATGCCGTATTCCGCCAGCAGCCGGCGATCGGCCTCGTAGTAGTTGGGTTCGCTGTCGATCAGCGTGCCGTCGAGATCGAAGACGATCGCCCGGATCGGCGGGTAGGCGTAGGGGCGGACCCGTTCGGCGATTTCGATGCGCCGCCCTTCCGGATCGCGCAGCGCGACTTCCCAATAGCCGTCGCCGGTCAGGCGCGGTTCGGTCAGCCCGTCGACGCCCAGCGCGGCCAGCCGCTCGTGTTCGGCCTTGATGTTCGGCACGGCGAAGGACAGGTGATCCGCCGGCGTCTCGGGCGCCGGCCGATCGGCGTAATGCAGGAGTTCGAGCACCAGGCCGCGCCCGACCAGAAAAACCGTGCGCAAGCCGGGCGTATGCACGCTTTCGTAACGATACAACAGCCGCAGGCCGAAAACGGTGCGGTAGAATTTTTCCATGCGGAACAAATCGCGCACCACGAAGCCGAGATGATTACCGTCCATTGCCATGGGTGCTTCCTCGCGTTGTTGACGGTCCCAGGCCGACCAACCTCGTTTTGTTTTAGCCGGAAAACGGCGGATGTCCAGCCGGGTGCGGGCGCGGTTATTTGCGACGGACGAAACAAAGCGCCGACCAGGCGGCGTCGATCGCACAGATTTTGAAATCGACCAGCCCGGCGGCCAGCCCGGACTCCCGCACCTGCCGCTGGGTCAGGTCGCCGGCCGGAGCGGCCTCTTTCTTGGGCCAGGCGATCCACAACTTGCCGGCGCCGAGCCGCGCGGCCTGCCCGGCGATTTTCGCGGCCAATTCCCGCCGCGTCCGGACAAACCAGATCGTCACCGCGGTCGTCTTGCCCGGCCGTCGGCCAAGGGCAGCGCCCTCCGGCAGTTCGCCGAGGGTCGCCTCGAAATCGGCGGGGGCATGCCGCAGCCAAACGCGGAAATTCGCCTTGATGCCCAGTTTTTTCACGAGCGGCGCGCCGGCGTAACCGGCAAAGCGGGAAGTCGGTTTGCGCGGCGCGACCGGCGGGTGAGTCAGCGCCGTTCGCAACGCCGTCGCAATGGCCTCCCAGTCGGCGTACACCGCGTCCGGCAGCAGGGCGCGGATGCCGGCGACCTTCACCGGATCGCCCGCGACGAAGACTAGCGGCACGCCGCGGGTCGCCTTGGCGTCGCGTACCGCCAGGGCTGCATCGCGGCCCTTCGAGGGGGCGCGGGACAAATCGATCACCACCGCTTCCGGCGGCGTTTCCTTCCAGCGGCGAAGCACTGCCGGGTCGAAAGTGGTCGCCTCGACCCGATATCCCAGGCGCCGCAATTCGGCGGCCCGCGCCGCGCCCGCCGCCGCGTTCCAATGAATCAGGGCGATCGTCATTGCCATCTCCCGTGGGAATAATGCCGCCGACCAAGGTTCAACTTCTCCCCGGACTTGTCAAATCGGCCGCGGTTCCCCTGGCCTGAGAAGCGGCAACCGTGTTAGGCTGACGAAAGCGAATTCGCGACGGAGTGCAACCGTGGAACCGGCGAAGATCGAAGTGACCGTCATCATTCCCTGCTACAACCTAGGCGCGTATGTCAAGGAAGCGGTGGAAAGCGCGCTGGCGCAACGCTGCCCAGCGGTCGAGGTCCTGGTGATCGACGACGGTTCGCGCGACGCCGCGACGGTGCGGGTGCTCGACGAACTGGCCGCCCGCCGGCCGATCCGCCTGATCCGGACGCCGAATCGCGGCGTGGCGGCGGCCCGCAACCAAGGCTTGCAGGAAGCGCGCGGCGAGTTCGTCTGCTTTCTTGACGCCGACGACCGGCTCGAACCCGACGCGCTGGCGACGCTGGCGGCCGCACTCCGTTCGTCGCCCGAGGCCGTCCTGGCCTACCCCTCGGGTTATCGGTTCGGCGCCTACCGGTCCGACCACTGGTATCCGAAGTTCAACCGCCTGCGCCTGCTGACCATCTGCACGATTCCGGTCCCGGCGCTGATCCGGCGCCGCCTGATCGGCCCGGCGCGCTTCCGCACGACGGCGCGCGGCTTCGAATACGAGGATTGGGATTTCTTCATTCAGTTGACCGCGGCGCGCGCCGCCGTTCACGTGCCGCAGGTGTTGTACGGTTACCGCGAGCGCGGCGGGTCGCGGGTCGACGACGGCCTGGCGCATCACGACGAGGTCATCGAGGATCTGTGGCGGTTCAACGGCGAGGCGTTTGCGCCGGCCGGCCTCCTCGCCGCCAAACGGCGGTGGGCGCCCGCCGTGGCCATCGAAACCGCCGACGAAGCGGGCCACGCGGACTGGCGCCGCACCCTCGAACAGCAACCCTGGCTGGACGCCTGCCTGATCGGCGACGAAACGGTCGTTCGCGAGGCGAAGTATCTGCTGTTGTGCCGGGCCGGAGCGCCGGCGGACGGCGACCGGTTGCGGCGCTGCCTCTCGATCTGGGAAACGGGCGAAAACGACGCCTTGTTGCCGGACGGTTGGGAGATGCGGCGGCACCTGGCCCTACAGGACTCGCCCGACGCGGTCGGCGGCCTGGCGGCCGCCTGGGCCGAAGCCGACCTCGAGGATTGGGCCGAGCTCGACGAACAACTCTGGCGCCTGACCTTGCCGGCCTGGACCGAAACACGGCTGCCAGCCGATCTGCACGAGCTGGCCGGCGCTCCCGCGCGCTGGCGGCGCGTCCGGCAACGGCTCGCCCGGGCGGGCATCCGCCGTTTCGCGCTGTTCGGCGCGGGCAAGCACCCGGCTTACCTGCTGCGGCGCGGCTGGCTCGACCCCCGGCCCGACCTGATTTTCGACGACCACTCGCCGCGCGCGGAACTCGGCGGCATCCCGGTGGTCCGGCCGACGCCGGAAAACCTCGGGCGGGTCGAGGCGATCGTCGTGTGCACCGACGCCTACGAACGGGTGCTGTATCGCCGGGCGATGGCGGCCGGGGCGGGGAAAATGCCGGTGCTGCGGATTTACACCTGAGGCTGGCGGAGGAACGTTTGATCGCGGGGGAGTCAATGACATGCGCCTGATGCTCATCAATCCGGTCGCGCGGAAGACGGAACCGCCGCGCTACTTTCCCTTGGGTTTGGGGCAAATCGCCGCGCTCGCGCAACGGGCCAGCTTCGAGGTCGAGGTTTTCGATCTCAATGCCCTGCGGCTGAGCGAGGCGGAGGCCGAAAGCCGGATCGCCGCCTTGCAGGCCGACGTTTTCGGGCTGACGGAGTTGATTACCGGCTACCGCGATCTGCGCTACCTGGTGGAACTGCTGCGCCGTTATCATCCGGACAAACCGATCATCCTGGGCGGCGGCCTGGCCTCCAGTTATCCGGAATACGTCATGACCCATACCGCGGTCGACCTCGTCGTGCCGGGTGAGGGCGACGCGGTGATCGTCCCGTTGCTGCGCGCCTTGCGGGACCGAACGCCGCTAGCCGCCGTGCCGGGCATCCTGTATCGCGACGGCGACGCGATCCGCCGCAATCCGCCGCCGCCGGTCGTCACGAATCTGGACGAATTGCCGTTTCCGAACCGCGATCTTTTTCCGGTCGACATTTATCTCGAAAACATGAAAACGGTCTGGCTGTTTTCGCGGCCGACCCGGTCGCTGTCGATGATCACCAGCCGCGGCTGCCCGTTCCGGTGCATTTATTGCGACAAGTCGATCTGGGGCGGGCGGTTTCGGCAACGTTCGGTCGACAGCGTCATCCGCGAAATCGAAACGCTGATTGCCGCCTACGGCCTGGAAGGAGTGCTGTTCGCCGACGACACGTTCGTGCTGAAAAAAAAATGGGTGCTCGAATTCTGCGCCGCGCTGCGCGAGCGGTTGCCCGGTTTTCGCTGGTCGGCCAACGGGCGCGTCGGCGTTCTCGACGAGGAAATGCTCGCGGCGATGGCGGCGGCGGGTTGCGACACCCTCGGATTCGGCATCGAGTCCGGCAGCCAGCTCATTCTCGACGAAATGCGCAAGGACGTGCGGGTGGAGGTCGCCAAGCGGACGATTCTGAATACCCGAAGCGCCGGCATCCGCCCGATCGCCTACATCACGATCGGCTCGTTTTCCGAAACGCGGGATACGATCGGGGAAACGATCCGGTTTTTGAAGGAAACCGGCCTGAAATCCGGCGCGAATTTCCTGACGCCGTTTCCCGGTTCGCCGCTCTACGACGAGGCGGTCGCCCGCGGCAAGCTGAACCTGTCGACCGAGGAACTGCTGAACAATTGGGAAGCCTGGAATCAAAGCATGTTGGTCAACCTGACCGGCCTGCCCGACACTGAATTGATCGAAATGCGGCAGTTGATTGCCGTCGCCTCCGGCGCGGTGAAAAATTCCCTCGCCTCGCGGGCGCAGCAACTCTCCGCGCAAAAACAGCAGGAATTGTGGCACTTGGCGTTGCAACGGTTGTCGGCCGCCGGTCACTCCCGCTTCGTTTTGTTCGGCGCCGGGGCGCACACCCGCCGCTTTCTCGAATGGTACGCCGGCCAGGCGGAAACCGAGGTGATCGCCGTTTTCGATCAGGACCCGGCCAAGGCCGACCCGCACGGCATCGGCGGCATTCCGATCGTCAACCGCCTGCCGGAAGGCGGCGAAACCGGCGCCGTGTTGCTTTCCTCCGACGCCTGGGAAGATCAAATGTGGGAGCAGGCGAAACTCTTGTTCCCGGCATCCATTGCCATCTTCCGCATTTACGGTTGAACGGCCGTGATAAAACGGATACGCCCATGACCCTGGACCCCGAACGCCTCTACCAAGAAAACCTTGCGGTCCTGAATGAATTCCGGCCGCGCTTGGCGGCGTTGCTGGCCGCCTGGCAACCGCGGCACGAACTGCGTTCCGTGCCGACGCCGGACGGCGAAGCCGCCCTGCAAGTGGTCACACCCCAAGGCGCGAACTGGTTGAGCGAGGCGGAACGGCCCAAGGAAAAAGCGGCGGCGTTTCTCGAGCCGCGAATGCCGGGGCCGCCGGATTATCTGCCGCTCCTACTGTACGGCGCACGAGCCGGCTACGAGCTGGCCGAAGCCTACCGCCGCCTGCGCCGCGAGACCGGCGGTTTCTGGCAGGCCTTGTACCTAGTAGAAGGCTCGCCCGATCTGTTCAACGCGCTGCTGCGGCTGCACGACCTGCGCGAATTGCTGGCCGCGGAAAACGTCTACCTGTTCGTCGGGCCGGAAGCGCTGCGCGAATTCGAACGCTTTCTGGCGGCGGACGACCGCAAGCCGCTACCGACGGCCGTCGTCCGGCTCGGCGACGCCGCCGGAGCGCAACAAACCCTGCAAAGCCTGCAGCGGGTCACCGCGTTCCGCATCGAAAAAACCAACCGTTTGCGCGCCCGCGTCAATCACTATTACAACGGTCTGACGCTCGACGACTGGCTGGCAGCCTTCGGAAAAGGCAGCGGCCTGCGCGCCCTGCTGATCAGCAATCGCTTTTCGTTTTTCGTGCAGTACGCCAACCGCGACATCGCCCAGGCCTGCGAAAGCCTCGGCCATCAGGCCCTGATTCTCGAGGAACGCGACCGCGTCGACCGGTTTTCGACGACCGTTCTCCTGGAAGCGATCGACCGTTTTAAGCCGCACCTGATCCATCACATCGACCACGTGCGCTGGGAAACGCCGGACAATTATCCGGCGCGGGTGCCGTTCGTCGCCTCGGTGCTCGATTACCTGCCGCGCCTCGAAAATGAGGCCGCCGCCGAACGCCTGACCGAATGGGATTACCTGACCGGCTACGTCAGCTACTGGCCGCGCTTCGGCTACGCCCCCGAACGGTTGATTCCCCAGGCGCCGATGACCAACGAGCGGATTTTCCGGCCCGTCGAATTGACCGCCGAACAGCGCCGGCGCTACGGCTGCGAGGTCAGTTACATTTCCAACATCAGTTGGCCGCCCGAGCGCTATGCCGAAGAGTCGATCGCCGAGGCGGGCCGCGGCGATCCGCACTACAAGCGGGCGGCCTACGACCTGCTCGCGGCGCTCGTCGAGCGCTACGAGCGCGGCGAAATTCTTTACCTGGAAGCGGAATACCGGGCGCTGATCGAATCCCTGCCCAGCGCCGCGCCGCTGACGCCGGCGGCCCGCAAACGGCTGGCGGTGGATTTTCTCGCCGGCGCCGGAGCCGCCATTTTCCGCCACGGGCCGCTGCTCGCCCTTTCCGCGGCCGGATTCGATCTGCGCCTGTACGGCCGCGATTGGGACCAGCACCCGCGCCTGGCCAAGCACGCCCGCGGCCTGGCCGAGCACGGCGAGGAAACCAACCTCATCTTCAACGCCAGCGCGATCAACCTGCACCTCAACCAGATGGGCAACGTCCACAACCGCCTGATCGACGGTTACGCCGCCGGCGGCTTCTTTCTGGTGCATCATCATCCGTATCCGGGCCAACTGCGCCTCGACGACGTTTCGTTCGCCGGGCCGAGCGACATCGCGGCCTTGGTCCGCCGGTGGCTGGCCGATCCCGCGGCGCGGGCCGCCCACGCCGCCGGGCAACGCCGGATCGTGCTGGAAAATTTCACCTACGCGCACCAATACCGGCGGCTGTTCGAGCACCTGCGGCGGCAATTCGCCCTGCGCAAAGATTGGCTCGGCCAATTGGCCGCGAGCGAAACACGTCTGCGCGAAGCGGCCGTCGCCGCGCCGCTCGGCCGTCGATTGGCCGAGCGGACGCTCGCCGGTTTCGCCGCCGACGCGCTGGCCTTCGACCCGCTGGCGCAATTCGACCGGTTGGCCGCGGCGCCGGCCGGCGACGCGATCAAACCGATCGCTTCCCTGCGATTGTTCATCGCCGAGTTGACGAAACGAATCATCGCCCTCGACCGGGAGCGGGCGGCCCGGGAGGCGGCCCGCGCCGCCGCCTATCACGCCTCCGCCGACCTGCTGGATATCCGGCATCGCCTGGATACGCCGGCCGCCGATCCGGCGACGGACGGGCGGCATCGCCTGATCTCGCACGCCGTTTACGACACCCGGGCGTACGCCGCGCCGTTCGGCTGCGCGGTCGCGCCGGACGGCCGGATTGCTTTCACCGCTTTTTCCGGGGATACCGAATCGGTCGCGCCGGGCGGGATTTTCGTGCTCGACCCGCGAACCGGCGCCGTCGAAAAATGGCTCGAAACGAACGGCCCGCTGGCCGGCACGTTCGGCGGCGACGGCGCGCTTTATGTTCATTGCAAGGGCGAGAACGCCGTTTGCCGCGTCACCGCGGCCGGCCGCGAACCGGTGCTGGCCACCGATCCGGCGGGCGATACGAAAACGCTGCTGTACGCTTGGCGGATCGAAGCCGATCGCTGGCTCTTGCTGGAACATTGCAACCAGCGCGTGGCCTGGTACGACGGGCGGGGCGTCCGCCAGGGCGCGGTCGTCGACCGGGGAGAATTCGAACAACTCCGCACGCCGGCCGTGGAAGGCCGCTACCTGTATTTCGTCGCCGATGGCCGGCTGATCCGCCGCGATTTGCGGGGCACGGAACCCGAGCGGAGCTATCCGCCCCCGCCGCTCGGCCAGTACAACGCGCTGGCCGTGAACGCCGGCACCGTGTTCGCAACCTTTGTGCTGCCGATCGCCGATCCGCGCACGGGGCGGACGACCGTCACGACCCTGGGGCTGGCGAGCTTCACGCCCGCTGGGAACTGGCGAAGCCTCGACTTCCAGCTTCCGGTCGCGCCGCGCACGCATTTTCTCGGAATCAGCGAATTCGGGGCGGAGCGCTACCTGAGCATCGTTTCCTACCAGGACAAGAAGGTGTTCGTCTTCGCCGTCGACTGAGCGCGGCTCAAACCAACAGATGCCGGAAGCGCACGCTGCCGAGGATTCGGCCCAGGCGCCAGCCGACGGTGGACAACCAATCGAGAAAATCGTCGGAGTAGCGGATTTCCCCGAGGTCGCTGACGGCCAGCCGCGCCCCGGCGCCCGCGGCCACCGCCGCCGCATGGGCCGGCGAAACGACATCGTTGGGTAGGAAGACAGCGATCGGGCCCGCCGTTTTCGCCGCGCGTTCCCGGACGACGTGCCGGGCCAGCCGCGTCAGCACCTTCGCGTCGTACAAGCCGAAAATCCGGATGCCTTCCTTTTCCAACGGCGCCAGTTTTTTCAGCAGTTCCGCTTCGAAGGCGTCGGTTGAAATCAGAATCGACCGGCAACCGCGCCGTCGCGCCTCGGACAGGGGTATGACCGGATAGCGGTCCAGTTGCTGGCCCGGCGTGGCTCGATCGTCGATGATGCCCCGGATTGGCAAGCCGGAAAAACTGGGCCGGGTGACCAGCCGGCGGGTGTGCTGGCCCGCGGCGTAGACGTAAAGCTCGCGCGGTTGTTCGTCGGCCAGGGAAAGCAGCGCGCCGTCGAGGTATTCGATCGCCGGCGGCAGCGGCAGCACCAAGACGTCGGCGCCGCGCCGGCGAGCCTCTTGCACGAATGCATGCGCCTCGAGCGCCGGAATGGTGATCAGCAGCGCGCGGCCGGTCTGCATCGCGAGGAAATCCGCCGGTCGCACCGGGCGGAGCCCTTTCGCGTCGGGCGGCGCGATGCCGTCGCGGGCGAATTCGAGGCCCTTCGCCGCCAGGGCGCGCCAGCCGGCCAACCCTTCGCGCAGCCGCTTGGCGGGCGGATCCTGGTTGACGGGAAAGGTGCGGTCGATATCGACGTGGCCGTAACCGTAACGCACGAAAACGCGGAACAGGCTTTGCAGCGTCTCGCGATGGTAGTGGTAGACGACGGCCCGCTCGTTGCCCCGCGCCTGCCAACGGCCGTCGGCGATCATGCGCCAGGCCATGTCGTGGTCGCCGCCGGAAATCATTTTTTCCTTGAAATTGCCGAGTTGGTCGAACACCGCGCGCCGGAAAAAGACGTTGGCGGTGATGATCGGCGGGTTCGGCGCGTTTTCGATGGCGGCCTGCCAGTTGAGGATCTGACGGCGGCTTTGCCAGCGGGCGATTTCGCTGTCGCTCTCGGCGCCGAAAAGGCGGCCGGCAACGGCGCCGATCTCGGGATGCTCGAACCACTCGGCGCCGGCCCGCAGCCAATCCGGATCGGCCTGGCAGTCGTCGTCGGTGAAGGCCAGCACTTCGCCGCGCGCCAGGCCCAGGCCGTGGTTGCGCGCCGCGTAGCTGGTTTGAATCCGGTCGAAATAGGCATAGCGCACGCCGGGGAACGAACGCACGATTTGCGCCGTGTCGTCGCGCGAACCGTTGTCCACGACCAGGACTTCAAAGCGGTCGCGCGGATAGGTCTGTTTTTCCAGCGACGCCAACAGCCGGCCGATCTTCTTGCCGCCGTTGTACGTGGGAACGATCACCGAAACAAAGGGCTGGTGGGGCGGCTTGTTTTCCCACGGCTCCCGCCCCAGCAGGCTGCGCGCGGCGCCGAGCACCTGGTCGGGCGTCGTCATGTCCAGGCACCACGCCCGACGCGGCGCGAAGACCTTGCCGGGCAGGTAACAGGGCGAGCACGAGACCGGCCGGCGCACGATGCGATGCGGGTCGACCAGCGGCGTGTTCTTTTCCCACGAGGTCGGGCCGTAGATGCCGACGACCGGCGTGCCGACGGCGGCGGCCAGGTGCATCAGCCCGGAATCGTTGGCGACGATCAGCCGCGCCTTTTTCAACACCGCGGCCACGGCCGGCAACGAGGTCTTGCCCGCCAGATTGAACGTCGGCGCGGTCGCCGCCCGCGCCACCTCGTCGGCGACCTCGGCCTCATCCGGACCGCCGACCAGCACCACGCCCAGGCCGTCGGCCGCCAGCGCGTCCGCCACGGCCGCGTAATAGGCCGGCGGCCAGCGCTTCACCGCCAGGTCGCCGTGGCAACCCGGATGCAGCGCGATGAAATTTTTCGGGACGCCGGCCGCGCGCAAGAGGCCGTTGGCGGCGACGGTCGCCGCCCGCGGCAGGGCAATTTTCGGGTAGGTCATTTCCGCCGCGTAGCCCGCCGCGCGCAGCAGGTCGAGGTTCGCCTCGACCTCGTGGCGTTGCGGATCGACCGCGAGCGCGACGGTGGCCAGGCCACGATTACGGCCGACGTCGTGGCTGACCGTGACGCGGGAGAAGCGGGTCGCCGCGGCGACCAGCGGCGATTGGCCGGTCGGGTAGGTGAACAGGGTCAAATCGGGTTTTTCGGCGGCGAACCAGGCCGGCGCGTCGAACTCCTTTTCGAGGATGACCATTCGGCTTTGCGGCCGGGCCAGTTCGGCGATCCGCCGGCAGCGCGGATCGAGCAGCAGCGTCAGTTCGGCGCGCGGCAACAGCCGCTCGACGGCTTCAATGAGCGGCAGCGCCAGAATGAAATTGCCGAGGCCGTAAAGCCGGACGATGACGACCTTGTGGATGGCGGGGCGCTCGCTGGCGGATTTTGCCTCGTTCATTTGCCGTGATCCCATTCGTTGCTCGTTACCGCGAACGCGACGCCAGGTAGTCGTCGAACCAGAAAGGACCGCCGTCCGGCCGCATCGAGTACATCGGCTGCACGACCAGTTTCGCGGCGCCGAATTCTTGCACGCGACGCCACAGGGCGTCGTCCTTGAAACCCGAGAAAAGCAGCACCGCGTTCTGGATCCGCGCGGCCTCGTCCAGCGTCAGCCGGGGCGCGTTGATGCTGCCCGAACGAATGATTTCCTCGACGTAGCCGACCGGCCGCAAGGCCCGAACGGCTCCCTCGTCGTCCAGCACCAGCGTGTGGTGTCCGCCGCCGAAGAGCACCGTCGGCCGGCCGCCGCGGCGGCGCAAGAACTCCGGCAGAAAGAGCCGCCGGAAGCGGTTGTGGACCTCGAACGGCGCCGGTTCGGTGGCGAGCGGCGGCACGAGCGACGGCGGCTCGTCAGCGGCCGCGAGCCGCTCCAGATACAGGCCGGCGCGGAAGTGCAGGAACGGCCAGACCGCCTCGCTTTGCGACCGTGCCAGTTCGAACAGTTCCCGCGCGCGGGGCCGGTCGCGCCAGAGGTAATGAAAAATCGCCCGGTCGTAGGTCAGCCGCAACAGGTGTTCCAGCGAGCCGTTCGCCTTCACCAGCGCCGCGAGGCGATCGATGAGCTGTTCGCTTTCGGGCAGCGACAGCCCGCCGAGAAAATCCTCGAGCACGACGAAGCGGCGGTCGATCTCGTCGGGCGGGAGGGAAAAGCGCTTTTGCGTGTATTGCCAGTCGGACGGCTGCGGCTCGTTCGGCGGCTCGGTCGCGGCCTGGTTGGGCGGTCGCCGCACCGTCTGGTAGAGCAAGGGCGCGCGCGGCTCGTCGACCCACTCGTAATCGCGGTTGAGGTAGTCGCCGAAGGTGTAGCCCATCTGTTCGACGGCGGTGAGCTTGGCCCGCTTGTCGAGATAGCCGAAATGCTTGACGCGGAAATTGACCCGCCCCCACAGGCCGTCGACCTGGTCGACGTTCGGAAACGACTTGTGGAACTTGATGTTGTAGTAGAACACCTTGCCCGGCGCGTAACGAAACATCAGCGGATGCATCGTTTCCAGATCGCCGTGCCGCTCGTCGCCGACGAAGTTGAACCGCTGGCACATCCAGGCCTTGTAGCCGGGGATTTCCATCAGGCGGCGGATGTTTTCGACGCCGCGCTCCTCGAGGGTTTCGTCGGCGTCCCATTTGACGATCCAATCCGGATCGGTCAGCGTGGCCAGGGCCAGGGCGATGCTCCGGTCGTGCGTCTCGTGGTAGAAGCCTTTGTTCATCGAAACGACGTGTCGCACCTTCCGGTGAGAACGCAGCAGCTTGACGGTGCCGTCGGTCGAGCCGTCGTCGTAGGCGACGATGTGGTCGCAGAACCGGGCGAGGTTTTCCAGGCAGCGCGGCAGGTTTTGTTCCTCGTTCTTGACCCGTAGCGCGGCGGTCAACACCTGTTTGCGAATACGCGGACGGCCCATCTACGCACCTCGCTCGTTGATCGAAAAACTCGCGTCCTCGATGAAAACGTACATCGGCAACCGCTCCTCCCGCAAGATTCGCCGCGGTTATCGACCGAAAAAACCAAAAGCTTGAATCGCGCCGTTTCTTCCCGGTCGCTTCGCTACGCCGCGGCGGGCGCCTTTTCCAGTACCGCCGCCAGCGGTTTCGGCTGTTCGACGACGCGCAAGCCCACCTCTCGGGCGACGGCCAGACTTTCTTCGAAGGTCGCCGGAGTGACGTGGCGCGGCGGCTCGATGAACAGCAGCCGGCCGCCGGGGCGCAACACCTCGACGATCCGGGCGAACAAATCCTTTTTGTCGGGCACCTCGTGAACCATGTGGATCGTCAGCACCAGGTCGATTTTTCCCGCCAGGTCGCCCACGCCCAGCGGCGGCGCGTCGCCCGACCGCGCCTCGATCCGCTCGGCCAGACCGGCCTTGAGCGCCCGCCGGCGCAACCCGTCCAGCATCTTGGGCTGCAGATCGACGCCGATCACCCGCCCGTCCCGGCCGGTCAGCCGGGCCGCCGGCAGGCTGAAATAGCCCATGCCGCAACCGACATCGAGAATCGTCAGGCCGGGGCGGATGTGCGGGGCCAGCATTTTTTCGGGGTTTTCGACCAGCTTGCGCAGCGGATTGATCAGCAGGTAGCCGAGCCACCAGGGACAAACGTGCGCCATGTTTTACCTCTCGTTTTTGACGGCGCCCTCGCTTGCCGCGAGGACCGCCGGAATGAATTCGAGCAGATCGTCGACGATGCCGACGTCCGCATATTGAAAAATCGGCGCGGCCGGATCGCGGTTGATCGCCACGATCGTGCCGGATTCGCGCATCCCCGCCACGTGCTGCGCCGAACCGGAAATGCCGCAGGCGAGGTAGACCTTCGGGGCCACCGTCGCGCCGGTCTGGCCCACCTGCCGCCGGTATTCCAACCAACCGTCGTCGCACAACGGCCGCGAGCCGGCCACGGCGCCCTTCGGAAACAAGGCGGCAAGGCGGCGGATCAGCTCCAGGTTTTCGCGCCGGCCGATGCCGCGCCCGGCCGCCACGACGACCTCGGCGGCCAGCAAGCCCGCGTCGGCGGCGTGCGTTTGGCGAACCCCGAGCGGCCGGACGGTCGAGGGCGCGGGCGGAGCCGACACTTTGATGACCCGTCCCCCGGCAGCCGGTTCGAGGGGGGCGCGCGGAAAAGCGCCGGGTTGCACGGTCAACACCGTCAGCGGCGCGACGGATTTCATCCAACCGTGCAACTTGCCGTTGTAAAGCGGCCGGCGGAAGAGCAGTTCGTCGTTTTCGCGGGCGATCGCCTCGACACCGGTCAGGCAGGCGGCTTCCCGGCGAGCGGCCAGGGTGGGTGCCAGGTCGAGGCCGAGTGAATCGTGCCGCAAAACGAGGTGCGTCGCGCTTCGTTCGGACAAGATCTCCGTCAACACCGCCGACCAGACCTCGCGCCAATATCCCGCCGCGCCGGCCGTCTCGACAGCGTAAACATCCACACCGGCAGCCGCCAATTCCCGCGCCGGCGGATCGGGGTCGGCGCCGAACAGTGCGACCGCGATTTCCGCGCCTTCCGGGCCGGCCAGCCGGCGGGCGGCGGCGAGCAATTCAGCGGCCTGATCGATCGCCGCTCCGGAATCGGCGTCGACCGCCAGGACGATGGCGAGCTTCGCGGCCGCGGCGTTCACAGCAAGCCCTTTTCTTGCAGCAGCGCAAGCAGCCGCGCGGCGTTTTCCGCCCGCGTGCCGTCGAGCACAACACCCGCCCGCTGCCGTTGCGGCTCGGTCAGCCGCGCCAGGATTTGCCGTGGCGCAGCAAATCGGCCGACGTCCCAGACCGGGATTGTCACGCGGTGCGCGCGCAATAGATGCGAGACGGCCGGATAACGGGGCCGGTTGAGGCCGCTTTGCACGGTCAGCAGGCACGGCAGCGGCAGCGCCAGCCGTTCGCGCCGGCCGCCCTCGAGTTCGCGCTCGACCTCCGCCGCGCCGTTCGCCGCGTCGATTTGCGCGGCGACGATCGCCGTCGCGCAAGGCAGCGACAACACCGCGGCCAGCACCGGTCCGACCACGCCCTGCATTTCGTCCTCGGAAACCGCGCCGCAAAGAATCAGCTCGTAGGAATCGTTTTTGGCGAAAGCGGCCAGCCGGCCGGCGACGGCGAAGGGATCGGCCGGCGATTCGGCCAATAGCAGAAAGCCGCGATCGGCCCCCATGCCCATCGCGCGCCGAAGCACGTCGACCGCCCGCGCCGGTCCCACGGAAACCGCGTCGACCGTGGTCCCGGGATTCGCTTCCTTGATCAGCAGGGCTTCCTCGACGGCCAATTCGTCGTAACGGTTCAGCCGATAAATGGCCTCGTCGGGAATCCGTAGCGAACGGCCGTCGGCGCCGAGGCGCGGCATCGCGTCGGGGTCGAGCACCTGCTTGACGCAAACCAGAATGCGCATGCGGCCTTCCTCCGGCGGCGGTGGGGGTGTGCCGAAACGTTACCCGGCTTTGCCGGGCCGCGCAATGCAACGCGCGCTTTCTTGACACCCCGGACCCCGGCTGCAATCATGCCGAGCGGACAGCACTTTCCTCGGCAACAAGGACCGGAAACACATGAGCGCCATCTACCTCGTCCGACACGGCCAGGCCACCGTCGATGGTCCGGAATACGACGTCCTTTCGCCGCGCGGCATCCGCCAGGCGCAAATCCTGGGCGCGTACTTTCTCCGCACAGGTTGCCGGTTCGCGCGGTTTTACAGCGGCGGTTTGCAGCGGCAGAACGACACGGCGCGCCGGATCACCGCCGCGCTGGCCGACGGCGGCCCGCCGCCGGAGCCGGAGATTTTTCCGGAGTTCGTCGAACACGACACGCCGGCGATCGTGCGCGCCGCCCTGCCCGGCATCGACGGCCGCGATTACGACCGCCTGAAAAAGCTGCCCCTCGAGGAACGGCGCGACCTCAAGCGGATCATCGGCCGGGCGCTGTTGGACTGGGCGGCCGGCGATCTGACGCTGCCGGGCGTCGAATCGCGCCGCGATTTCGTCGCGCGGGTCCGCGCCGGGCTGGAGCGTGCCGCCGTCGCGGCCCCGGCCGGCGAGAACAAGCTGATCGTCACTTCCGGCGGCCCGATCGGCGCGGCAATGCAGCTCGCGCTGGGCCTGACCGACCGGGAAGCGGTGGAGCTTTCCTGGATCGTGCGCAACGCGTCGGTCACCGTGCTCAAACGCCGGCGGGACCGCTGGGCGCTGGTGTCGTTCAACTCCGTCGCGCATCTCGAAATGGAACGCGAGCCCGACCTGCTGACTTACGTCTAAGGCGGGCGGCCGCCGCGGGAGGAACCGATGGACTTTGCCGTTTCCGAAAAAATGCGGGTGATCCTCGGCCTGATCGACGAATTCGTCGAGCGGGAACTGCTGCCGCTCGAGCCCGAGTTTGCGACGCGCGAATTTCGCGACCTGCTGCCGGTGCTGGAGGAAAAACGGGCGCTGGTGAAGCGGATGGAACTGTGGGCGCCGAACCAGCCGCGCGAATACGGCGGCATGGGCCTGAACCTGGTGGAACACGGCCTGGTTTCGGAAGCGCTGGGCCGCACGCCGCTGGGGCACTACGTCTTCGGCTGCCAGGCGCCCGACGCCGGCAACATGGAAATCCTGCACCTGTTCGGCAGCGACGCGCAGAAAGAGCGGTACCTGCGGCCCCTCGTCGCCGGGCAAATCCGCAGTTGCTTCGCGATGACCGAGGTCGATTTGCCGGGCTCGAACCCGGTGATGCTGGCCGCCACGGCGACGAAGGACGGCGGCGATTACGTGATCAACGGCCACAAGTGGTACACGACCGGCGCGGATGGGTCCGCGTTCGCCGTCGTGATGGCCGTCACCCACCCCGATGCCCCGCCGCACCTGCGCGCCAGCATGATCATCGTGCCGGCGGGCACCCCGGGCTACCGGCTGGTGCGCAACATTCCGGTGATGGGCCATGCCGGCAGCGACTACTTCAGCCACGGCGAGGTCGTGTTCGAAAACTGCCGTGTGCCACAAACGAACCTGCTGGGCGGCGAGGGCTTCGGCTTCGCGATCGCCCAGGAGCGGCTCGGGCCGGGCCGCATCCACCACTGCATGCGCTGGCTGGGCATCTGCCGCCGGGCCTTCGACCTGCTGTGCAAGCGGGCGACCGAGCGCCCGATCGATCTCGACGGCCACACGCTGGCCTCGACGCAGATCGTCCAGACCTGGATCGCCGAAAGCGCCGCCGAAATCCAGGCGGCCCGCCTGCTGACCCTGCACGCCGCCTGGAAAATCGACCAACTCGGCCCCAAGCAGGCGCGCGACGAGATTTCGCTGATCAAGTTCACGGTCGCCGCCGCCATGGAGCGCGTGGTCGACCGCGCCCTGCAGGTGCACGGCGGGCTGGGCATGACCGACGACACCATCCTGGCCTTTTTCTACCGCCACGAACGGGCGGCGCGCATCTACGACGGCGCCGACGAGGTCCACAAGATTTCCTTCGGCAAGCGGATGGCCAAACGCTACGAAAACAAAAAGGTGCGGTAAGCTCGGGAGGCGGACGATGGATTTCCTCGACCAACCCAGGGCCGTTCGCGAGGGCGAGGCGCTCGATTGGGCGGCGATCGAAACCTTTCTCAAGGATTCCATTCCGGGCCTCGCCGGGCCGCTCGCGGCCAAGCAGTATCCCAGCGGGTTTTCGAACCTGACCTACCTGATTTCCGTCGGCGGGCGCGAACTGGTGCTGCGCCGGCCGCCCTTCGGCACCAAGGCCAAGAGCGCCCACGACATGCGGCGCGAGTACCGCATCCTGCGCGCGCTCAAACCGGTTTTTCCATACTGCCCCGAACCGCTGGCCTACGGCGATGATGCGGCCGTGATGGATTGCCCGTTCTACGTCATGGAACGGCTGCCGGGCATCATCCTGCGCGCCAATCCGCCCCAAGGTTTCGCGCTGGAGGAAGCACAAGCCGCGCGGCTGTGCGAAAACCTCGTCGCCGTCTGGGCCCAACTGCACCGGGTGGATTACCGGGCCATCGGCCTGGCGGATCTCGGCAAGCCGGAAGGCTACGTAGCGCGCCAGGTCGAGGGCTGGAGCGGCCGCTACCGCAATGCCCGCACCGACGACGCGCCGGACTTCGAGGCCGTGATGGCCTGGCTCCGGGAGCGGCAGCCGCCCGACTCGCCGGCGCCGGCGCTGATCCACAACGATTACAAGTTCGACAACCTGGTGCTCGACCCGGCCGAACCGGAAAAGATCATCGGCGTGCTCGACTGGGAAATGGCGACGATCGGCGATCCGCTGATGGACCTGGGCGGCTCCCTGGCCTATTGGGTCGACCGCGACGATCCCGAGGATATGCAACTGCTGCGCCAGTCGCCGACCCACCTGCCCGGCATGCTGACACGCCGCGCGGTGCTGGACCGTTACGCCGCGCTGACCGGCCGGACCGTCGAACCCTTTGCTTTCTATTATTGCTTCGGCCTGTTCCGGCTCGCGGTGATCGCGCAACAGATCTATTACCGCTTCTATCACGGGCAGACGAAAGACGCGCGGTTTCAGATGTTGATCTTCGCCGTGAAGATCCTCGAACAGACGGCGCGGCAGGTGATCGACCGCGCGGGCTGAAAAACTTTTCAGGCGACGCGGCCAGCCCACCGCCAGGCCAGCAAACCCAACAACAGCAGCACCGGCAGCACCCACGCGGCCGTCGAATCGCCGGCCCCAACGGCGCAACCGCAAACGGGATCGTCGGCGCCTTCTTCAGGCTCGGCTTCCGCGGCCGCACCGTCGCAAACCGCCGCCTCATCGGCACAGGCCGCCGTGAATTCGCTCACGAACGTCGCGACGCCCGAGCCGGCGTATTCGTTCCACTCGCCGCCGCTTTTCCGGTACAGCCGGTAGGTCACCAGGCCCGCCGGTACACAGAGATCGGGCACCACGTAACGGCCGTCGGCCGTCAAATCGGCATCAGCGATCGGTTGATCGTCCAGCAAAAGCTCGTCGCCGGCGTCGCTTTCCCGCACGAGCCGATGTTCCTTTCCGGTCACCAGGTTGAGCAGGACCACGCAGATGCTTTGGCTCCGCGCGACGAGAACGATGTTCTGGTCGTCCTCGTCCGGCACCGGATTGGCCGCGGCGAGGGCCGGCAAGATCAGCAAAAAAAACAGTACGCTTCCTGCGATCATTTTTTTCATGGGTCACCAATCCTTTTTTTTCTGTCGCGCCGGTTGATTGTCTGATTCGAAGTAGGCGAATTTTATCGCACTGTGCCCGATTGCGCCAAGCGCCGGCGCACCGAAAGATTGACAAACGGGGTCGCGGGTTTGATTCTGGGGCGATCGTCAAGCGACAGACAGGCGGAACCGACCATGACCGAATCCCATCGGCTCGAGGCCTTCAAGGAACAGACGCGGAGCGAGGAAATCGCCAACAGCATCACGCACGGCGTCGGCGCCGGGCTGGCGATCGTCGCGCTGACCCTGCTGGTGACGCTGTCGTTCCTGTTCGGCGACGGCTGGCGCATCGTGAGCACCGGCGTATACGGCCTGACGATGGTTTTTCTCTACCTGGCCTCGTCGCTTTACCACGGCGTCCGCGCGCCGCGCGCCAAGGAAATCCTGCACCGATTCGATCACGCCGCGATCTACCTGTTGATCGCCGGCACCTACACCCCGCTGGCGATGGTCACGCTGCGCGGGCAGCACGGCTGGTGGCTGCTCGGCTTGATCTGGGTTCTGGCGCTGGCGGGCGTGGCGCTGACCTTCGCGCCGTGGCGCGTATTCCGCCGGGCGCCGGCGCTGCTCTACGTCGGCATGGGGTGGATCGGCGTGGTGGCGGTCGGCCCGCTCTGGCGCGCCCTGGGCGCGCCCGGCATGTTCTGGCTGGGCGCCGGCGGCCTGCTGTACACGGGCGGGGTGGTTTTCTACCGTTGGAAGAGCCTGCCTTACAATCACGCCATCTGGCACCTGTTCGTCCTGGGCGGCAGCTTCTGCCACTTCATCCTGATTTTCGGTTACGTGGTGGTGAACTGGCAGTGGTGACGGCGGCGCCGCCGCGCGCCGGTCATTCGAAATCGACGGGGTACCGGGCCGCCAGATCCGCCGGAATGCCGTGGGCCTCGGCGATGGCGCGATGTATTAGCTTAGCGACTTTGTCCCCTGTAACTGCTTAGCGATTATGTCCCCCATGAAGAAGGACATGATTTCGATGACTCCCAAGGAGTTACAGCGGATGAGGTTGCTGGTCTGCGTCCTGGAGGGGCAGCTGCCCCTC
>JAAYVF010000112.1 GCA_012517325.1 Myxococcales bacterium
AGGGGCAGCTGCCCCTCCAGGACGCAGACCAGCAACCTCATCCGCTGTAACTCCTTGGGAGTCATCGAAATCATGTCCTTCTTCATGGGGGACATAATCGCTAAGCAGTTACAGGGGACAAAGTCGCTAAGCTAATACAATTCCCGCCGGCCGGGTATCCTCCCGGCTCGTTTTCCTGTAGGCTGAAACGGCAAAAAGGCAGCTTGGATCCCAATAAAACGAGGTCCGCCATGCGTTGTCTGCTTCCCGTTCTGGCGTTGCTGATTTTGCTGGGGGCGGCGGTTCCGGCCCACGCCGCCGGCGAACCGTCCGGCCCGTGGCACGCGGAAATCACCGACCGGCCCCGGCTGCTGGGCGATGCCTCGCTGCGCGACACCATCCTGGATCGGTTATCCCGCGAACCGTATCTCGCCCTGATGGCCCGGGTGCGCGGCCGGGCGAACAACGGCTTCAGTCCGACGCCGCCCGACCCGTACGATCCGGGCCGCGAATACGGGTTGTCGAACATCGCCAAGGCCGCCGCGTTCGTCGCCTGGATCGACGATGACGCCGCGCTGGCCGACCGCGCCGCGCAGGCTCTCGAGGCGATGGCGCCCGATTTCGGCGCCTCGCCCTACCAGATGTTCATCGATTCCGACATCCACATCGCCGAAGCGGTGGTCGGCTATTGCTACGCCTACGACATCCTGGCCGGCACCGGCCTGATCGCGGCCGACCGCCTCGCGGCCATCGCGGACCGCCTGGGCGGGATGATCGCGCTCTGGTACAGCGGCTTCATCGACCAGTTGGCCGTGGTGACCTTGTTTCTCGACAACAATCACGGCACGAAGACGGGCGCGGCCTTTGCCGTCGCCGGCATGACCCTCAACCAGCGCGACGACGCGAACAAATGGTTCAACTTCGGGATGACCTACGCCTACGACATCTGGTTCGATTCGCAAGTGGTGCCGGGCGGCGTCGTGGCCGAAGGGACCTATTACGCCGAGTATTCGGCGGTCAATCATCTGCCGGTGTTTTATAGCTACAACGAGCTGATCGGCGAGGACGCGACCCTGCAAAAGCGCGACGCCTGCCTGCTGGGCCCCAATTGCAACTGGTCGGCTTACGACATCGTCAATCCGCTCGATCACCCGAAAAACTACGAAAGTCACCTCTGGTTCGTGAAGGCGCGCCGGCCCGACGGCTCCGCACCGGCCCTCGACGACGCCAACCCGACCGGCTACTTCAACGGTCTGGTTTCGGCCTATTACGACGACGGCCGCCTGGCCTGGGAGTGGCTGAACAATTCCTTCGACCCGCTGTTCACCACCCACTGCTCCGAACTCAACGTCGAGGCCATCGCCTGGTACGACGACGCGGTCGCCGCGACGCCGCCCGGCGACGATTTCGGCCCGAATTTTCTCTTGCCGACCGAGGGTCAGGCGATCTTCCGGTCGGGTTGGGGCGCCGCCGACTCCTGGGTCATGATGCTGGCCGAAAACGGCCAGGCCCGTAAAAAAGGCAGCGGCCACGAGCATTCCGACAACCTGTCGCTGGCCTTTTTCGCGCGCGGCGAGGACCTGCTGCTTGACCCCGGCTACATTGCCTGGGAAGAGCATAATAAGGTGCGCCTCGGCATCCACCACAACGTGCCGACGGTCGACGGTCAGGGCCCACCGTCGCTGCCGGACTACCTGATGATGTTCGGCGGCACGGACGCGTTTTTCGTCGACGGCCTGACCGACGTCGCCGCGCCGTTCGCCACCGCCGCCAGCTCGTGGAGCGATGCCGACTTCCGCCGCACCCTGCTGTTCCCCGACGACGATTACCTCGTGGTCTTCGACCGCATGAGTTCCGCCGAACCGCGCGAATACGGAGTCCTGTGGCACGGCCAGGCCGGCGGCAACTCGGGCTATCCCTTTACGCCGAACGACGACGGCGGCACCTGGGCGCCCGGCGACGCGGCGGTCGACGTGCACGTCGGCACCTCGGCCGGCGCGACCGCGGCGACCACGTCGATCAACATTCACAGTTACGGCTGGATGAACGAGATCGAACACGTCAGCCTCGACACCCGCGCGACCGCGGCGACCGCGCAGGCTCGCTTTCTCAGCGTGGCCGTGCCGTATTCGACCGCCAAGGAAGAGCCGCGCGCGGTGGAATGGCTGTCGCGCGACGACCTGATCGCCGCGCGCATCGCCGGCGATGCGACGGATTTCGCCGCGGCCCAGCCGGCCCGCGCGCCGCAGAGTTTTTCCGCCGTCGAAACCGGTTCGCTGGCGCTCAAGACCGACGCCGAGACCCTGCTGCTGCGCACGGCCGACGGCGCGGACGGGTATGCTTACCTGGACGGCGGCGGTTACCTGATGCTTCATGGATTGCGCCCGTGGAATTTCGGCCCGACCGAGCGGGTCTGGCTGGAGTGGGAAGGCGATCAATGGTGGTTCGAGCTGCCCGAGTCGGGCGGCATGATCGTGACCTACGCCGCGTACCTGCCGGACATCGAGGCCGCGGGCGATGTCGGCTACAGCCTGCGCGGCGGTATTTTACGCGTCTGGTCGCACGGCGCGGCGTCGGTGATGATCGACTTCGCCTATTTCCGGAACCGGCGATGAACGGCCGCTGGTCGAATCCACCGATTCTGGCGGGCGGCGCATTGATGACGGTCGCTTTTTTCCTGCCCTGGGCGCAGGCCTCGCTTTTCGGATTTCACAACCCGATCTTCAGCGCGGCCGACCTCGCCGAGCGCGAACCCGGTTGGTATCTGGTTTTGGCTTGCGGCGCGTTGACCTTTTTACTCGGCGGCGCCGGGCTGGCCGCCGGACTTCGCCGGCCGCAACTCCAGCTCTACCTGAACGCCGGTGCGCTTTTGTTGTCGCTGGTTTGTGCGATTTTCATCTGGCGGGTCTGGTCGGGCCTGCAGGGCGAGGGCATTGCTTTTTCCTGGATCGAAGGCGCGACCGCGAAAGATCTGGCCCTCCGCCTGCGCCATGGCATCTACGTGGAACTCGCCGGCTGCGCCCTGGCCGCCCTGGGCGGCCTGCTCGCCGTGCTGGGCGGCCGGAAAGAAAGCGCGGCCGGGAAATGATTCGGCCGATAAGTCGAGGAAGCGCATTTACCTGACGTGATGGCCCTTTTCAGGTGGCCTGCCCGATTCTCCCTTCATCATTTTTCCGGTTTTTTTCCTCTCTTTTCGACCGGGACATCCTCTGCTAGCATTTGCGCCCTTGAGCGAGGAAGCCGGCGATGCGCGAATTTTTTGGGTCCCGCCGATACCCGCCATTGGAGGAGCTGCACAAAAACCACGCCCAAGGTGTATCCAGAATCGCCGTCGCCGGGCTGGCCGGCGGCAGTTCCGCCCTGATTCTGGCCACGCTGCTGCTGGAAACCGACGGGCCCGCGCTGGTCCTCGCGGCCGACGCGAAAAAAGCGCAAATCCTGTTCGACGACCTGACGTTCTTCCTGCGCGCCGCCGACGGCGCCGCGTCGACGCGCCTGTTTTTGTACCCGGCGTACGACGTCGCGCCCTTCGAATCCATCAGCCCGCACCCTGGCATACTGGCCCGCCGCATGCGCTGTCTGGCCGAGTTGGCCGGCCGCCGCAAGCCGATCGTCGTCGCGCCGGTCGAGGCGGTGTTGAACCTTACCCTGAGCCGCGAGGATTTTCTCGCCGGCCGCCAGGTGGTCAACGTGCCGGACCTCTTCGAACGCGACGCCCTGGTCGGCGACCTGCTGGCCATCGGCTACCGGATGACGCCGATCGTCGAGGAAGTGGGCGAGGTGGCGGTGCGCGGCGACATCATCGACGTTTTCACGCCCGGCGGCGACCTGCCGCTGCGCATCGAATTGTTCGGCGACGAGGTGGAATCGATCCGCCATTTCGATCCGTCCACCCAGAAGAGCCGCGGCCCACTGCGCCACGCTGAGCTGTATTCGTGCAGCGACGTCCACCTCGGAACCGCCAACGCCGAGTTGTTCGCCGACCGCGTCAAGGCGCTGGCCGAGGCCCAGGACGTG
This sequence comes from Myxococcales bacterium, assembly GCA_012517325.1. Lineage (NCBI taxonomy): Bacteria > Pseudomonadati > Myxococcota > Myxococcia > Myxococcales > Myxococcales bacterium. Next base: position 3,997 of record JAAYVF010000112.1, read on the forward strand.
CCCAAGCCGCGTCGCGACCGGCTGGTCGACGAGGTCACCCACCGCATCGCCTTTCCCGGCATCGAATTTTTCACGCCGCTGCTGCACGACAAGCTGGAGCCGCTGCCGGCCTACCTCGGCGGCGAAGGGCTGGTCGTCTGGCACGAGATCGCCGACGTCGAGGTCGCCCTGGAAGCCACGGCGGAAAAGATCCGCACCCGCTTCGACCGGGCGCGCGAGGCCGGCAAGCTGTGCGTCGAGCCGGCGGCGCTGTACCTGGACGAGGCCGGTTTCCGCGCGGCTCTGGCGCCGTTGCGGCAGGTGGCGCTCGGCCACGAGGCCTACCTCGAAAACGCCGAACCGATCCGTTTCGAGACCGTGACGCACGCCCGCCTGCGCGAGCAGATTCTGGCCCGAGCCAACGAACCGCACATGCTCAACCCCCTGGTCGAGGGGTTGCGCGAAAGCCTCGCCGGCGAAGGCCGGGCGGTGTTGGTCAGCCGGACGCCGGGCGGCGCCGACCGGTTGGAGCGGTTGCTGTCGCCCTACAAGCCGGCGGTGGAAATGCGGCCCGACCAGTCGTTCGCCGGGGCGCTGTCGGGCGGCCAGGGACTGACCCGCGTGCCGGCGCTGATCGGCGAGTTGTCGGCCGGCTTTTCCTTTCCCGGCCTCGAACTGACGGTCTTCACCGAGGAAGACATCTTCGGCGAGCGCCGCCGCGCCGAGACCTACGCCAAGCGCCAGGTGGAGATGATCAGCTCCTTTTCCGAGCTGGCCGAGGGCGATTTCGTCGTCCACCTGAAACACGGCGTCGGCATCTACCGCGGGCTGGTCCACTTGACGCTGGGCGACGTCCCCGGCGAATTTCTGCACCTCGAATACGCCGGCGGCGACCGGCTCTACCTGCCGGTGGACCGGTTGGGCGCCGTGCAGCGCTACGTCGGCGCCGGGGCGACGCCGAAAATCGACCGGCTGGGCACCTTCACCTGGGCCGCGACCAAGAAAAAGGCGCGGCAGGCGGCCCGCAAACTGGCCAAGGAACTGCTGGCGCTTTACGCCGCCCGCAACGCGCAGCCGGGTTTCGCCTTCCCGCCGCCGGATGAAATCTTCCGCGAGTTCGAGGCGACCTTCCCCTACGACGAAACGCCCGACCAGGAAACGGCGATCCGCGACGTGATCGCCGACATGGTGTCCGAGCGGCCCGCCGACCGGTTGATCTGCGGCGACGTCGGCTTCGGCAAGACCGAGGTGGCGATGCGCGCCGCGTTTCTCGCCGTGCTCGGCGGCAAGCAGGTGGCCGTGCTCTGCCCCACCACCACCCTCGCGTTCCAGCATTTCAACACGTTCCGCGACCGCCTGGCGCCCTTCGGGGTCAAGATCGGCATGCTCAGCCGCTTCGTCCAGCCGGCCCAGCAGCGCGAGGCGATCAAGCGGCTGCGCGAGGGCGGCATCGACCTGATGATCGGCACGCACATGTTGCTGGGCAAACGGATCGAGTTTAAAAACCTCGGCCTGCTGATCGTCGACGAGGAACAGCACTTCGGCGTCGCCCAGAAGGAAAAAATCAAGAGCCTGGCGCGCGACATCGACGTGTTCACGCTGACCGCCACGCCCATCCCGCGCACCCTGCACATGAGCCTGACCGGCATCCGCGACCTTTCGGTGATCAACACCCCGCCCGAGGACCGGCTGGCGATCCGCACCATCGTCACCCGGTGGGATGAGGACACGATCCGCGAGGCGCTGGAACGCGAACTGTCGCGCGGCGGGCAGGCGTTCGTCATCCACAACCGGGTCAAGAGCCTCGATTCGGTCGCGCTGAAGATCAAACGGCTGGTGCCCCAGGCCCGCCTCGGCGTCGGCCACGGCCAGATGGACGAAAAGGCGCTGGAAAAGCTGATGATCGATTTTTCGCAGGGCAATTTCGACATCGTCGTCTGCACCACGATCGTCGAAAGCGGCCTCGATTTCCCCCGCGCCAACACGATCATCATCGACCGCGCCGATGCCCTGGGCCTGTCGCAGCTTTACCAGTTGCGCGGCCGGGTCGGCCGGTCCAAGCGCCGCGCCTACTGCTACCTGCTGGTGCCGCCCAGCGGCACGATGACCCCCGAGGCGCGCAAGCGCCTGGCCGTGCTGCGGACCTTCACGGAACTGGGCAGCGGCTACAAAATCGCCGCCCGCGACCTCGAAATCCGGGGCGCCGGCAACCTGCTGGGTTCCGAACAGTCCGGCCAGATCGACGCGGTGGGCTTCGACCTCTACACCCGCCTGCTCGAGGAGGAAATCCGGCGCTTGCGCGGCGAGATCGTCGAGGAGCGCATCGACTGCGAGGTGGCGATCCGCATCCCGGCCTACCTGCCGGAGGAATACGTCGCCGACGTGCACCTGCGGCTGTCGCTGTACAAGCGCATCGCCGACGCCCGCGACGACGCCGAATTGGCCCAGATCCGCGAGGAATTGGCCGATCGCTTCGGCCGCCTGCCGCCGGCGGTGGTCAACCTGCTGGCCATCGTCGCCCTGCGCCGCGAGGCCGAAAAGCTGCGCTTGCGGAAAATCGAGGCGGGCGACGGCTACGTGGCTTACGAATTCGACGATTCGACCCCCGTCACCCCGTCCCGCCTGGTGCGGCTGGTCACCGCGAACCCCGATGTCCTGTCGTTGACGCCGGAGGGCAAGCTGTACCAAAAAACCCAGACGTTGACCCCGCCGGAACTCCTGGCGGTGCTTGCCAGGGGCTTGCAACGACTGGCCGACTATGCTACCTAAAGCAACTTGTTAACGGAGTTATTCCTTGCTGATACGGCAATAGCTTCTGCATTCAATTGAAGAGGAAGGATAATGGCCATGTCGAAGAAAACCCTGTTCCTGTTGGGAATCTGCACCTTGGCGCTCGCCGTGGTTCTGATCGTCGCGGCTTGCGATCAAACCGGCGGCGCGAAGGGCGCGAAAGGCGCGAAACCGGGCCAGACGTTGGCCACGGTCGGCAACAGCACCATCACCACCGACGATTTCGATGAAATCCTCAAACGGATTCCGCCGTTCAACCGGAAACGCTACACCACCAAGGAAG
>JAAYVF010000113.1 GCA_012517325.1 Myxococcales bacterium
CCCGCGCGGCGGTGGAACGCATCGCGCGCGACGGCGACCGGCACGTCTACGGCATCAACACCGGTTTCGGCAGCTTGAAGGACGTCGCCATCGGCAGCGCGGATCTCGCGCGCCTGCAGCGCAACCTGCTGATGAGCCACAGCGCCGGCGTCGGCGAGCCGCTGCCGGTCGAGGTGGTGCGGGCGGCGATGCTGCTGCGCGCCAACGCCCTGGCGCGCGGCGCGAGCGGCGTGCGGCCGGTAGTGGTCGAGACCCTGTTGGCGATGCTCGCCCGCGGCGTGCATCCGTGCATTCCGGCGCAGGGCAGCGTCGGCGCCTCGGGCGACCTGGCGCCGCTCAGCCACATGGCGCTGGTGCTGTCGCGGCCGCCCGACGGCGAGGACGATCCGGCCGAGTTGTCCGGCGAAACGATCGCCGCTGACGGCCGCCGCGTTCCCGGCAAGGAAGCGATGGCGGCGGCCGACATTCCGCGCCTGGTGCTGGGCGCGAAGGAAGGCCTGGCGCTCAACAACGGCGTACAAATCAGCGCGGCGCTGGGCGTACTGGCGCTGCTGGACGCGGAGCGCCTCGCCGATCTCGCCGACCTGGCCGTGGCGATGACGGTCGAGGCGGTGCGCGGGGTGGCCGACGCCTACCAGCCGGCGGTGCATCGCCAGCGGCCCTTCGCGGGCCAGGCGGTGAGCGCGGCGCGCATCCTGGCCCATCTCGCGGGCTCCTCGCTGGTCGGTTCCGACCCGCAACGGATCCAGGACGGCTATTCGCTGCGCTGCGCCCCGCAAGTGCACGGCGCGGTCCGCGACGCTCTGGCGCGCGTCCGCGAAACGCTGACGGTCGAGATCAACAGCGCGACCGACAATCCGCTGGTGCTGGTCGAGCCCGACGGCGCGGCGGTGGTCAGCGCGGGCCAGTTCCACGGCGAGCCGGTGGCGCTGGCCGCCGACGCCCTGAAGGTCGCGCTGGCGGAACTGGCGGGGATCAGCGAACGGCGCGTGTTCCGGCTGTTGACCAAGGCCTTGAGCTTCGGTTTGCCGCCGCTCCTGGCGCCGCCCGACCGGCCGGGCCTCGGCCTGATGGCGTTGCAATTCACCGCGGCCGGCCTGGTGGCCGAGAGCAAGCACATCGCACACCCTTCGTCGGTGGACAACATTCCCACCTGCGAGGATCAGGAAGATCACGTCAGCATGAGCCCGATCGCCGCCCGCGGGGCGCGCCGCATCGTCGCGAACACTGCTTACGTGCTGGCCTGCGAAATGTTGTGCGCCTCCTCGGCGCTGGCGCTGCGCCGCGATCGCGAAGCCGCGAACCTGGGCGCGGGGACGGCGCGCGCGGTGGCGTTGTGCCGCGAGCCGCTGGCCTGGCATGCCGCTGGGTCGCCGCCGGGCCGCTGCCTGGAGGAGGTCTGCCGCTTGATTCACGCCGGGGCGTTCGACGCGCCGCTTTTGGAGGCGGGCGCATGAGCCGGGTCGTGGCGATCGTCGGCGGCCGGTTGCAGCCGGAGGACGTGGTCGCGGTCGCCCGCGAGGGCGCCAAGGTCTTTCTGTCGCCGGCGGGCGAAAAGCGGTTGGCAGCGGGCGCGGCGCGGCTGGCGCAAGTCGAGGCGGGGACCGGCCCGGTGCCGTTGTGGAAGTTGGCCGATCTGACCGATGACGCGGAACGACCCGCGCCGGCGGATCTCACGGCGCTGGCCCGGCACGTGATCCTCGACCACGCCGTCGCGGTGGGCCGGCCGTTGCCGACCGAACTCGTGCGCGCGGCCATGCTGGTGCGCGCCGACGTTTTCGCGCAGGGTTACAGCGGCGTCCGGCCGGAACTGGCCGAGCGCCTGGTGGACATGCTCAACCGGGAAGTGCATCCGATCGTGCCGGCGCACGGCCATTTTTCCGTGGCCGGCGACGTGGCGCCGCTCGCGCACCTGGCCCTGGTGCTGTGCGCCGGAAGCGACGATTACAGCGGCTCCGGGCAGGCGGCCCTCGGCTGGCACGAGGCCGGCGCGCCGATCCTGCCGGGCGGCGAGGCGATGCGCGCCGCGCGGCTCGAACCCGTGCGGCCGAATTTGAAAGAAGCCTTTTCGTTGATCGTCGGCCACAGCTTCGCCGCCGGTTGGGCGGCGCTGCTGATCGAGGAAGCCTGGCGTCTCTGGCGACTGGCCGTGGCCGCCAGCGCGTTGACGTGCGAGGCCCTTTTGGCTAACACCGCCGCGTTCGATCCGCGCCTGCTCGGACTCGGGCCGGGTCGCGAGTGGATCGTCCGCGTCGGCGAACGGCTGCACGGCTGGACCGCCGGTTCGCGCATGGCCGGCAACCGCCAGCGCGCCGACGCGTTTTCGATCCGCTGCATCCCCCAGGTGCTCGGGGCGGTCGCTGGCGTGCTCGACCGCGTCGGGCAGGCGATCGGCGAGGAACTGGGCCTGGCGAGCGACAATCCGGTCCTCATCGACGATCCGGAAGGGCCGCGCTGTCTGGACGGCGGCAATTTCCACGGCGCGCGGCTGTCGCTGGCGGTCGACAACCTGCGCCTGGCGATGGCCGAAATCGGGTCGCTGGCCGAGCGCCACGCGTTTCTGCTCACCAACGGCAGCCGCAACTCCGGCCTGCCCAGCTTCCTGATCCGCCGCCACGGCCTGAACAGCGGCTTCATGCTCGCCCAGTACACGGCCGCGGCGCTGGTCAGCGAAAACAAGGCGCTGGCCTTGCCCTATGCGACCGACTCGATTCCGAGCGTGCAGGATTACGAGGACCACGCGGGCCTGTCCTTGCACTCCACCGCGGTGACCGACAAGCTGCTGACGAACGTCCGGCGCGTGCTGGCGATCGAATTTCTGCTGGCCGCGCAGGGCGTCGAGCTGCGCCTCGAGGAAGGCAAGCAGGCCGGTCGGCGAACCTTGCGGTTGCACGACGAAATCCGCCGGACGATTCCGGTTTGGGAAGACGACACGGTATTGTCGCGGCGGATCGAGCAGGCCGACGCCCTGTGCCGGCCCGGCGGCGGGCTCGACCGCCTGGCCCGCGAAACGAGGGAGAACGACCATGACGACGAATAAAAAGGTGAAGCCCGCCCAACCCGGCGGGTTCAACGATTACGGCCCGGCGGCGATGATCGCGCGCGGCCGGATGATCGACACGATCCGCCGTGTGTACGAGTTGTACGGCTTCCAGCCGCTCGACACGCCGTGCGTCGAGTTCTCCGAGGTGCTGCTCGGCGACGGCGGCGAGACCGAAAAGGAAATCTTCCGGCTGACCGGTCCCGAGGAGGACAAGGAACTGGCGCTGCGCTTCGACCTGACCGTGGCGCTGTCGCGCTACGTGGCGGCGAACACCGACCTGCTCATGCCGTTCAAGCGCTACCAGGTCGGCAACGTGTTCCGCGGCGAGAAGCCGCAGGCCGGCCGCTTCCGCCAGTTTCTGCAGGTGGACGCCGACGTCGTGGGCGCCAAGACCGGCCTGGCCGACGCCGAGATCATCGCCGTGACCGCCGCCGCGATGGCGGGTCTGGGCATCGAGCGCTTCGTCGTGCGGATCAACGACCGCAAGATTCACGACGGCCTCGCCGCCGCGGTGGGGATCGACGCGCGCGGGCCGCTGACGCGCGGCGAAATGGTCAACGAACTGCTGCGGGTGCTCGACAAACTGGAAAAGATCGGCCGCCCGGGCGTGCGCGCCGAATTGATGAAAAAACCCGAATACGAGGCCGACCGCGCCTTGCACCTGTCCGCCGAGCAGGTCGCGCTGGTCGAGCGCTTTCTGGACATCGCCGGCGACAACGGCGAAAAATTGGCCCGCGCCGAAGCCCTGGTGCGCGGCGAAACCGGTGCGGCGGGCATCGCCGAACTGCGCGAGATTCTCGCCGACCTGCGGGCGCTGGGCTGGGACGAGCGCGTCGAGGTCGACCTGACCGTCGCGCGCGGCCTCGAATATTACACCGGCCCCGTGCTCGAAACGCGTCTTTTAGACCTGCCGGAGATCGGCTCGGTGGCCAGCGGCGGCCGCTACGACGAAATGATCGGTCGCTTCCACGCCAACGCGATCCCGGCCGTCGGCACCAGCATCGGCTTGGACCGGCTGTTCGACGCGCTGCAACGGCTGCAACTGGTGACCACCGTCGAAAGCGAGGTCGACGCGCTGATCATCGTCTTCGACGCAAAGTACACCGCGACCTACCTCGACTACCTGCGGCGCCTGCGCGCGGCGGGCATCTCGGCCGAGATCTACCTGGGCAGCGACAGCGGCTTCAAGGCGCAGATGCGCTACGGCCTGCGCAAGGGCGTGAAGCACCTGGTGATCTGCGGCGAAGACGAGATCGCCCAGGGCGGGGTGCAGGTGAAAAACCTCGCGACCCGCAACCAGGAATTCGTGCCGGCCGAGCGATTGCTCGCTTACCTCCGCCAACCCGCCGTTTCGGCCTGATTCGCCGGCAAGGGAACGACATGCCCGTCGATTATCACATTCATACGGCGCTGTGCGGCCACGCGGCCGACGAAATGGAAGAGTACGTGGAACAGGCCTTGCGCCTGGGTTTGACCGAAATGGGTTTCGCCGACCACCTGCCGATGGAAGTCTGGGGCCAGGCCGATCCCTGTCTGACGATGTCGCTGGCCGATATGGAAATCTACCGGCGGCGCGTCGCGGATTTGCAGGCGCGCTATCAAGGGCGGATTCGCATCCGCTTCGGGCTGGAGGCCGATTACGTGCCGGGAAAGGAGCGGGTCATCGAGGATTTTCTGCGCCGCTACGATTTTGATTACGTGATCGGCTCGGTGCATTTTCTCGGCGCCGACGAGGTCGACTTCAGCCGCGACCACGCCCCCTGGACGACGCATCCGGTGGATGAAATCTTTACCGGCTACTTCGCGACGCTGCGCGATTGCGCGGCCTGCGGCCTCTTCGATTTTCTCGGCCACCCCGACCTGGTGAAGAAGTTCGGCCATCGCCCGAGCTTCGCGCTGGACGACTGGTATGACCGCATCGCCACCGTTTGCGCGGCGCACGGCATCGCCGCCGAGATCAACACCAGCGGCCTGCACCGGCCGGTCGGCGAGCCGTACCCGCACGAGGATTTCGTCCGCGCTTTCGTGCGCCACGGCGTGCCGATGCCGATCAACAGCGACGCGCACCTGCCTCAGGAAGTCGGCCGCGATCGCGCGGCGGCGGAAGCGTTGGCGCGGCGGGCCGGCCTGCGGCGGACGCCGCTCTACGAAAAACGCCGCCTCGTCGGCTGGGACGAACTGCCGGTCGGCGAATAAACCCCGAGCGAATTTGATTTCACTTTTTTCCCGCCGTCCGCGTCTCGGCCGGATTTTTACCCTTCGGGTTGATTCGCGATTCGCCTTTTTACTCCGCTCGTTCGCCCAGCAGCCGCAGACCGTTGGCGATCACCAGCAGCGAAGCGCCCATGTCGGCGAAGACGGCCATCCACAGCGTCGCGACGCCGCCGAGCGCCAGCAGGAAGAAGACCAGTTTGATGCCCAGCGCCAGGGCGATGTTGGCCCGCAGGCGGCCCATGCTCCGCCGGGCGAGGCGAAAGAGAAAGGCGAGCTTGCCCAGATCGTTCGCCAGCAGGGCGACATCGGCGGTTTCCAGCGCCTGGTCGGCACCCCGGCCCATGGCGACGCCCAGGTCGGCGGCGGCCAGGGCGGGCGCGTCGTTGACGCCGTCGCCCACCATCGCCGTCGCGCCGTAACGAGCCTGCAACTCCTTCACGGCGGCCACCTTCTGGGCGGGCAGCAACTCGGCGCGCAAACCGTCGAGCGGCAGCCGCCGGGAAACGAGCCGCGCCACGGCCTCGTTGTCGCCGGTCAGCATGCACAGGTGCGCGATGCCCGCGTCCTTGACCTCCCGCAAGCGGTGCGGCGCTTCCTCGCGCAGCGGATCTTCCAGGACGATGACCCCCTGCGGCGCGCCGTCGTAGCCGACGAACACCAGGCTGCCCGCGCCGTTTTCCAACCGCGTGGCCTGCTCGTGCAGGGTGCGCGAACACAATTCGCGCTCGTGAAAGAGGTGGTGATTGCCGACGAACACCCGCCGCTGCTCGACCAGGCCGGTGGCGCCCAGGCCGGGCAGAAGCCGCACGTCGCGCGCCTCGGGAATCGCCAGGTCCGCGGCTTGCGCCCGGCCGACGATGGCCGCCGCCAGCACGTGTCCGGCGTGCTTTTCCACCGCCGCCGCCAGACGCAGCAGTTGTTGGGGGTCGATGCCGTCGAGCGCCACCACGTCGACCACCGCCGGTTGGCCGTGGGTCAGCGTGCCGGTCTTGTCGAACGCCACGGCGCGGATCCGCGCGGCTTTTTCGAGCGCGACGCCGCCCTTGATCAGCACGCCGGCGCGCGCCGCCGCGGCCAGACCGGAGACCAGCGTGATCGGCGTCGAGATGACCAGCGCGCACGGACAGCCGATGAGCAGCACCACCAGGCCGCGGTAGAACCACTCGTGGAACGGCTGGCCGAAGGCGAGCGTCGGCACGGCGACGATCGCCGCCGCCAGCGCGATCACCACCAGTGTATAAATCCGCGCGAAGGCGTCGATGAACCGCTGGGCCGGCGCTTTGGCGGCTTGGGCGTCGCGCACCAGGCCGATGATCCGGGCGAGGGTCGATTGCGACGCCGGGCGCGTGGCGCGAATCACCAACACCCCTTCGCCGTTGATCGATCCGGCGAACACCTCGTCCCCCGCCGCTTTGACGACCGGCAACGATTCGCCGGTCACCGGCGCCTGGTTGACCCCGCTTTGCCCCTGCTCCACCACGCCGTCCAAGCCGAAGCGCTCGCCGGGTCGCACGACGATGCGCGCCCCCGCCGGAACGCGCTCCGGCGAGACGCGCCGCTCGGTTTCGCCGTCGAGCCAGGTCACCTCGTCCGGCGCCAGCGTCAGTAGCGAGGCGACCGCCCGCTGCGCGCGGTTCATGCTGTAGGATTCGATCAACTCGGCCAGCGCGAACAGAAAAATCACCATCGCGCCTTCCGACCATTCGCCCAGGGCGATCGCGCCGGCCACCGCCAGGGTCATCAGGACGTTCATGTCCGCCCGTCGGGCGCGCAACGCCGCCCAGGTCTTGCGCACGGTCAGGGCGCCGCCCAGCACGATGCCGGCGAGAAACAGCGCCTCGACGACCAAAAGCGGTGCGCCCAGCCGGCCCAGCAGGGTCGCCGCCAGCCAGGCCAGACCCGAAGCGCCCGCCAGCAGGTGGCCGCGCCGGCGCTTCCAGAAAGTCCGTTCAACCTTTTCACCGGCCAGCGTCGTCTGGTGGCCGAATCCGGCGATCGTCGCCTGCAACTTCGACGCGTCGACGGCGCGCGGGTCGTAGCGAACCGTCAGGCGGCTGTCGAGCAGACGGTACGATTGCGCTTGCACGCCGGGCAGCGCCGCCACCGCGTCGAGGATCGATTGCGTGCAGTCCGGGCAGCTCAGGTCATGGATGATCAATTCCACTTCGCGGGTGGTCGGAGCGGGCATGGCTTACCTCGCGGTGTTGAGCCCGGCGGAATTTTCCCGCACGTGCGCCAGGCCGTCGCGGAACAGGTGCTCGATATGCTCGTCATCCAACGAATAGAGGGCGAGTTTGCCGTCACGCCGGTACTTGACCAGGTTCATCGTGCGCAGCAACCGCAATTGCTGCGAGACGTTGGATTCGCGGGCGCCGAGCAGGCGGCTCAGGTCGCCGACGCAAAGCTCGGTGCGTGACAGGACATAGAGGATTTTCAAGCGCAGGGGGTCGCCCAGAACCTTGAAAGTCTCGGCCAGGCGTTGAAAAACCGGTTCGTCGGCGAGAAATGGGGTCAGATTCACGGCGGCGGTTCGATCGCCGAAGCGGAGATCCTGGGGCTGAGTCATGTTACAATCCTTTTTCATATGAAAAGGTATTGAAAACTATATATAGTTTAGACGTGACGTTCAGGTTGTCAAGAGCCATTGCGGAACATAGGGGGAGATAGACGGGAAAAGATCAGGACAAGCGGAGTTGGCCGTTGATGCGATGGCGTGCGGCAAAGATTTCTTCTCGGTCCTGATCGGTTTCAGCCAATGCTTCCGCCTCGCGGAACAAAGGTTCCGCGTGTTCGTGGTCGTTCCACAAATCGAGGTAAATCCGGGCGTAAAAGAGCAAATCAGGCAGGCGAAAAAATTTGGTTTCGGAAAGGTTGGCGTAACCTTTTTCCAGACAGGCGCGGGCGCGTGGTTCATCGCCGAAAAACTCTTGCCAATCCTTGGCCAGCAGCCCTAAATCGGCATTCGTCAGGGTTGCGGTTGCCTCGATTAAAACCCGCCGCGCTTCGTCGGGACGATTGATTTTCATCCAGGCCGTGACGATCAAGTCCCAATTCATTCCCGCGTGAAACCAGTCATGTCGAGCCCGCTGCTCGGCTTCGAGAATGCCTTCGACGGCCAAATCCCGATCACCGAGGGTACTCAGAACTTCCTTGGCCCATTCCAGGTAATGCCAAGGTGGACGGCAGCTTCCGTCGTGCGGTTTGGCGGCAATCAGCAATTCCCGCGCGCCTGATTGGTCGCCGGTTTCGATCAACCAGTGCCAGGCCAAATCATACAATTCCTCGCGGGAACGAAAACCCGAGGCGCAACCGCGTAGGACGGCTACCGCTTTTTCGCGCGCGTCGAAAACATCGACCCAAGCCTTGCCGACGAGATAGGCGTCGAATCCATGAAGCCTTTTTTCCGCGATCGCGTCCAGACGGCGACGGACGGCAGATTCCTCGTCGGTAAAAAACAAAGCGGTCCGGGCCCGGTTCAGGCCAGCCGACAAGGTGGGCGACTCTTCTGCCAGGTTTCGTAGCGCGGCTTCAACGATGGGCCGGTTTTGGATCAGTAAAGCCAGTCTGGAATGAGCGACTATTTCATCGCCGAAAACCTGATTCCAATCGTATCCGCCTTGTCGCAGGCAATAGGCCGCTTGGGCGGTGTCACCCAGATTGCCCAGCCAGGCATCGGCCAGTGCCAACCAATCGTTTGGGCGTTTGCCGAACGCTTCGGCGCCGGCGAGGGTGATGCGGATTTGCTCCGGTGAAAAGCCGAGCCGCCATTGCAGATCGGCCGCGAGAATACGCAGGTACAGGTCGTTCAATGATTGGATTCGATTCAATTGATACAACGCAGCTTCGCGATCCTGCAAAACGTGCCAGGCCCAGTGCGCCAGAAACTGGTGCTCGCGACCGCCGCCTTCCGAATCGACCCGATCCTCGTAAGCCGTGCGCCAGGCGACGGGGTCGTTTTGCCGGGAGGCTTCACCTAAAATTTCCTCGGTCAAGGCTTCGTTCTCCAAAAAACCTCGAAAGACAGACGGCCATTCCTCGGGATGTCGATGACCCCAAATGTTGAAAGCGTGCACCGCATAGGCGTCCCAGACCTTGCGGCCGCGAGCGTAGCCGGGCCGCAACTCGTTCAACCCAGGAAGGTATAGTTCCGCCAATCGTTCAGCGGCTTCTGGACCCAAGTCGGCGACTCCCTGATTTTCGGCGCGCAAGAGTGTCGAAATAGCGGCAAGCGATTTTCCCAGTTCAAGGCGGACAGCGGTGGGCGAGGCGGCGGTCATGCCGGTCCCGGCCGATCGTTGACGATCGCAACGACGGTGTTTTGACCGCAACCGGGGCAGGAAACGAAAAGTTCGGGATGGTCGCCGAGCGCCACGCCGAGCGGGATATGCACCCGAAGGTTCGCGCCGCAACCGCCGCAGTTCAGCGAAAAACGGTCGCTGAACAAGCGCGAGGTTCCTCGGTAAAGGCGAAAAATAAGGAAAGCGGCGCCGATCGGCAGCGCGACCAGCGGCCACCAGATGCCGAAGAAAGCCGCGGCGAGAGCGCCCAAAAGCGTGGCCGCGAACAGGGTCCAACCGAAAGCGGCGGCGATTTTTCGGCGGACTTTTCGCTGCCGAACGATGGAGAGCGGCAATTCGTATTGGTGGTGAACGGTCGGACGATCGTCGGCCATGCGAAATCCTTTCCGTGACGCGGTTTTTATTTTCCGATTCCGGACATTGTAAAATAAAGTGTAATTTGGTGAAAGAAGTAGATTACTGGGCGCTAAGCGCCGGGGCCGGCCCGCGTTTCGGTCTGACACCGGATGCCGTTTTCGCCGCCGGTTGCCAAGCCCGCCGCTAACCGCTAAAAGAATTACTCGAATCGAGCGGCACAGACCTGGGTACTTCGGCGCCGGCCGGCGCCGCAGGCAAGGAGGGGTTGTCGGGTCATGTCTTCCTCCGTGAAACGCACCGAAAAACGGGTTGGGTTGCGGATGCCGATTTACTTCGGTTCGGATACCGCCGATTGCCTGGGGCATATCCGTAATATTTCACTGCAAGGCGTGGCGATTTCCTGCCGCGAGCTGGTAACGCCGCAAACGCCGCTGAAAATACGCATCGCCGTCCCGGAAGGCGAAATCCTGATTTCCGGCGAGGTGCGGTGGAGCCGCAAATTCCCGCTCGAAATCTCCTACGTCGACCATTGCGAGATGGGAATCCGCTTTCTTGAGCACAACGAGTTGCTGGAGGGTTTCGTCAATCGCATGATCAAGACGCTGGCCGATCACCGGCTGGAACCGCGCTTCGAGAAAATCTTCAATCTGCACCTGCCGTCCCTGGAAGCGGCGGTTGCCTACAATATCAGCCGCCGCGGCATGTTCATCATGACCGCAAATCCGCCGTCGCTCAATTCGACGGTGGAGGTGCGGCTGCTGCTTTCCGAAATCGACGAGACGATCCACATCGAAGGGCAGGTGGTGCACGTCGTCGACGAGAAAACCGCCTTCGAGCGCGGGTTCGACCCGGGCTTCGGCCTGCGGTACCTGCGCATTCTGAGCAATAATCAGGATATCTTTTTCCAGTACATCGACCGCCTGACCAACGCTTTTTACGGTTGATGATTCGACTGCGGACAGGGGTGGGTTATAATCCACGCCGAACGTGTAGCGAGGCGACGGGTGAACGGTCGATTGATCCGCCTTTTCCTGCTGGGGTTGTTCATGCTGGCCAATCCGGCGTGCCAGGGTTCCCGGGGCGAGCCGTCCGCGACCGGCGGCCGGCGCGATGAATTGAAGGTGCTGACCTACAATCTGTGGCACGGTCTCAACCCGACCGGCGTCTGGCGGTTCAGCGAATACGAAACGCCCGCCGAACGCGAAACGCGGCTGCAAGGATTTTACCGCTACGCCCGGGCCTTCGATCCGGACGTGATGTTTCTGGAGGAGGTCAACCCGGCGCCCGCGCTGACCGCTCGCATCGCGCGCGACCTGGGATACGACTATTCCTTTGAAATCGACAACGCCGGAATGAAAATCGGCGCCTTCGGTCTGCCGATCAACCTGCGGTCCGGGCTGGCGATTCTGGCCAAGCCGGACCTCGGCTATCGGCCGCTGGGCGGCCGCAAATTGTCCGGTCCCTTCGGCTGGACCGGCCGTTGGAGTTGCCTGCAATTCGCCGAATTCCGCAAGGCGATCGCCGGTTCGATCGTGGTCAACGGCCGGCGGGTTCTGCTGATCGGCCTGCACTTGCACCATGGCCCCGAGGCCGACGAGGAGATCCGCGCCGCCCTGCAACGCCTGGTCGATGAACGGCGCCTCACCGCCGCGCGCGCCGCCGAAATCGTCGCGACCTTCAATCTGGCCTCGGCCCGCCGGCGCGGCGAATTGCAACAGGCGCTCGACTTGGCCCACCGACTCGATCCGACCGACGGCCCGCTGATCCTCGCCGGCGATTTTAACGCCTCGCCCGACGCGCCCGAAATGAAATGGTTGCGAGACGAACGCGGGTTTCGTTCCACCACCGCCGACGACGATCCCGGCCGCCTCCTGATGACCTGGGACTACCGACGCAATCCCAATACGCACTTCTTCGCCGACTTCGTGCCGGTCAACCGTTTCGAGCCGGAGGTCATGCAGGTCTTGCAGGAGGTGATCGTCAAACAGACCAAACGGTTGGATTATCTGCTCTACCGCCGCTTCGACGGCCTTTTCGCGGTGCGGGAATCCGGCCTGTTCGCCGACGAGCCGGTGGACGGCCGCTTCTGCTCCGACCACTTCGGAATCCAAGCCGCTTTCGCCGCCGGTCGCTGAAAATCGCGATCGCGCGGGTCAGTTGTCCAGCGCTTCGCGGACCTGGCGGATGAGCGTCTCGACCGAAAACGGTTTCTGGACGAAATTCACTCCGGCATCCAGCACGCCGTGCCGGGCGACGGCGTCCTCGGTGTAGCCGGACATGAACAGCACCTTGAGTCGCGGGCGGGAAGCCGCCAAGGTCTGATAGAGCTGCGAACCGTTCATTTCCGGCATGACGACATCGGTCAACAGCAGGTCGATCTTCAGATTCGGATCTTGCGCGGCGAGAATCGCCTGATGGCCGCCCTCCGCCGCGATCACCCGATAGCCCTGCCGCGCCAGAATCTTCCGCGCCAGGTTACGCACCATCACCTCGTCTTCCGCGAGCAGAATGGTCTCGGAGCCGACCGGCAAGGTTTCGGATACCGGGCGTTTGGGCTGTTCGGCCTCGCCCGCGACGAGCGGCCAGTAAATGGTGAACGTCGTGCCGGCGCCGACCGCGGACTTCAGGCGAATCACGCCGTTGTTCTGCTTGATGATGCCGTAGACCATCGACAAACCCAGACCGGTGCCCTTGCCGCGTTCCTTGGTGGTGAAAAACGGCTCGAAGAGGTGTGATTGGACTTCCGCGCTCATCCCGCATCCCGTGTCGCTGACGGCCAGGCGGACGTATTTTCCCGCCAGGGTGTCGAACGGTTCGCCCGCCGCGTCTTCGTGCATCTCGACGTTCGCCGTTTCGATCCGCAACGTGCCGCCGCCGGGCATCGCGTCGCGGGCGTTGACCGCCAGGTTGATCAACACCTGTTCGATTTGGTTGGGGTCGGCCTGGATCGTTCCCAGGTCGGGGCCGGGGTCGAAGACCAGGGTGATGTCCTCGCCGATGAGCCGTTGGATCATCCGCGTCGAATTCGTCAGCAGTTCGTTGAGGTTGATTTGTCGGGGCGCGATGATCTGCTTGCGGCTGAAGGCGAGCAATTGCGAGGTCAGCGCCGCGGCGCGCTCCGCCGAGTGCTTGATTTCGGTCACGTCGGTCGCCAACGGATCGTCGGGGTGCAGGCCGGCCAGGATCAATTCGGCGTAACCGCTGATTCCCGTCAGGATGTTGTTGAAATCGTGCGCCACGCCCCCGGCCAGGCGGCCGACGGATTCCATCTTCTGGGCTTGGATCAGTTGGGCTTCAAGGCGTTTTCGTTCGGTGATGTCGCGCACGACGGAGAGGATCATCGGCTGGCCGTTTAATTCGAACAGCCGCGCGCTGACTTCGACCGGAATGCGGCGGCGGTCCTTAGCCAGGTGTTCGGTTTCGAAGAGCGCCTGTCCCTCGGCGAACACCTGGGTGAGAATTTTCGGCAGTTTGGCCGCCTGTTCCGGAACGTCGATGGCTGCCACGGAGAGGGCGAGAAGTTCGTCGCGCGTATAACCGAGCATGCGACAGACCTGGTCGTTGACATCGACAATGGCGCCGGCTTTTTCCGGCGTGGCTTCGTGGACGTAGACCGCGTCATTGAGGTTCTGCAGCAGTAGCCGATAGCGCGATTCGCTCTGCTGCCGGGCATCCTCGGCCTGCCGGCGCCTGGCCAGCATGGTATTGGCCGATTCGCCCAGGCTGATAAATTCGGTGGTGATCAGCCGGCTGGTGTCGATCGGTTCACCGCCGGTTTCCATTTTGGTAAAAAAGGAAAGGAAGATCTCGAACTGTTTGCGGATAAAGTTCGAAAAAAAGTAGGACAAGGCGAAGGCCAGCGCTAAAAAACCGACCAAAATCAGAAAGAGGTAGAAGAAGTCGATGCGGGCATTGTGTTTGACGTCGGCTTCCTTGGCGGCGATGACGGATTCGACTTCGTCCACGTAGACGCCGGCCCCGACCATCCAGCGCCATTGCCGGAAGCCTTTGACGAAGGAAATTTTTGGCGAGATGGTTCTGGTGGTCGGTTTTTCCCAATGGTAGCGGATGAAATCGCCGTTCGGCGTTTCGGCGGCGCGGCGCTCCTCCTGAATGACCTTCACACCGTACGGATCGGTCATGTCCCAGATCGGTTTGCCGATCAGTTCCGGCTGGACGCCGTTCATCAGGGTCACGCCGTCGAAGCTGACGACGAAGATGTAACCGTCCTTGCCGAACCGGATCTTCCCGATCCGCCCCAGCACTTCCTGCTGAATATCCCGCTCCACGTCATCCAGGTATTCGCCGGTGCCGATGAAGCCGTCGAGGGGGGCCGAATACTTCAGGTAGGCAATCTTCGGATAATCCTTTCCCGATTCGCCCGGCTTGGTCCAGGTGTAACGGTAATAGCCTTCGCCGTCGCGACGGACCAGATCGATCATCTCGCGGATGACGAAAGCCCCGCGGGTGTCCCGCATATTCATCAGATCTTTGCCTTCCAATTCGGGGTGGTCGGCGAAGAGGATTTCCCGGCCGTCGAGGCCGGTGGCGAAAAAGTAGCCGCGCCCGTTGTTGAACCGGATCGGCCGCAACGCTTCGACGATCAAGCCGCGGATTTCCGCGGTGCTTTTTTTACCGGCGAATTTTTTTTGCAGGTTGGCGGCGATGGCGTCGGCCTCGTAGGTGCGGGCTTTGATGTTCGCCTTCAGCCGTTGCTCGGTCTGCGACCAGTTGTAATTGATGTAGTCGATTACCTTCTCGACCTCGTTTTTTACCTCGTATTTTTGCTGATTAAGGTAGTTTTCACGAAGGTGAGCGGCTTCGACGCGAAATTTGTCGGCGTCGCGGAAAAAAAGCAGCAAGCCGAAGGCGGCGATGATCAGGAAACTCAGCGTGGTGAAGCCGCCCAGGAGCAAACGGCCGACGTTGATTTTGGTCCTGAAGGTTTTCATTTTCTTTTTCGCTTCGCGCTTCGCAAGCTCATTTTTATTTTAACCGATTTTCCGGCAATACAGGATTCTTCATATTTATCGTCGAACCGAATGATATCGATTACGTAAATTCCGACGATCGGTAAGGAATATATCATTAATCGGACTAATTTGGAGAAAAAGCGGGGATCGGCCGAGGCGGTGTGCGCCGGCGGCCGTTATCCCAATAACAGGGCGAATTTCTTCGGATTTTTTGGGTCCGCCTTCAGGCCGATCGTCACGCCGGGTTGGAAATTGGGCTGCTGATCCGGGGTCATTAATAGTAATTCCGTGGCGCGGAATGGTTCCTGGTTCGGCAAAGTGATCAGCAGCTCGAATTTGTATCGCGGCACGTCATTGACGGTCCAACCCGTCGGGGTAACCGAAATGATTTCGGCTTTGCCGGCAATGCCTTCCTTCAACAACCGTTCGCGATCGGCGCTTTGGCCCAAAAATTTTCGCAGGAAGAATCCGGGCAAGGCGAAAGAGAACGACAGGATGATCAACGTGATGCCGACCGTCAGCATCGCCTCGCGGAACGAATCGTTGTCGGGCAGGAACGGCAGGGAAACGAAATGCAGAACCAGGGCGACGACGCCGGCCAGCGGCAGGAGATACCGGATCAGCAGGCGAAGCAACGAAAACTTTTTCGGTTTCGTTGCGGCCTGGACTTTTTCGGCCAGTGGGCCGAAGGATTGTTCACAGATCGGCAGATTCAAATCCTGGTAACGCGTCATGATATGGGTCAGCGTTTGCGGGCCGATATAGGACTTGGAGATCAGTTGTTCGATCTGGAGTCGTGCCTGATCGAGTTGCCCCATTTTTTCGAGGGCGTTGGCGCGCAGCATGCCGCAAACGGCGTCCGACGAGTCGGCGATCGGGATGGCGGTCAGGTTGTCGCCCAAAAGTTTCAGCACCTCGGGCCATTGTTTTTGGATGGTCAGCAAGTGGGCCTTGGAAAACCGGTATTCCGTGTCGGTTTGCAGATCGGCGGAGCGGTCGTTGCAAAGGCTCAACCATTTCTCGGCCGCCTCCAAATCCTTGGAATTCGCCGCGGAACGCGACAGCAGGCAACGGACGATATCCATGTAGCGGGAATTCGCCAGCAGTTCCGAAGCCGTTTCGAGCAGCGCTCGGATCCGTAACACTTCCCGCTTGCTCGAATAATATTGGTAGAGCATCAGGGTGAGAAAATACAATTGTTCCGCGTCCGCCGCCGTAGGTTGGGCGACCAGGCGGCCGCGCGCGGCCTGCCATTCTTTCAGAGCCAGTTCGAGGTGATCCTCCGACAGCAGGCCGAGGCTCATCAGGTAACGCAGATTCGGCGGCGGCATCAAAGGTTTGCCGTCCTGGGCGCGCAAGGCCTCGAGCCGTCGGCCCTCGTCGTCGGCGGCGCCGGCCGGCGCCGCCGACGACGAGGGCGCGGTGGGAGTCGCCGGCGCCTGGCCGAGACGCGAACCGAGCATCATGTTGACGCCGCAGAAATTGCACTTGAACAAGCCGCCCTCCGGCTTGGCTTCGATCGGGGCGCCGCATTGCGGGCACAGCAACACACGCAGGTCATAGCTGAAGGTGTTATCCATGAAAGCCTCACGACGGGGTAAAACTTTTCACGGTGCAAAATATCCGGGTGTTGATGGGATTTTTAGCATAGGGCAGGAAGCAAAGAAATAGTCGCGGCGGCCCGAGCGGCCGCGGCCGGCAGAAAAAACGAATCCCCGGGGTGAGATCCCCGGGGATTCGTTCGCCTGGCACTGAGGGGTTGAAGGGGATCGAACCCTTGACACTCGGAGCCACAATCCGATGCTCTACCAACTGAGCTACAACCCCACCGCTCCGCGAGGCTGCATAATTAATGGAAGCAAGGGGCGATGTCAAGCGAAGCGCCGGCGCGCCGATCGAGCGCGCCGCGGGGAGATTCGTCGCCTATTCGCCCGCCTGAAATTTCAGCCGGCTGTGCAGATGACGGACGATTTTCTCAAAAAAATCGGCGATGGCCGCGGCATCCCAATCGGTGGCCGAGAGTTCCGACGCTTGCAGGGACCAACCGGCGTGAGCCTGGCTTTCCTCGTTGGCGAATTCCTCGGACTTTTCGACAATGGCGTTCAGCGCGGCGGTTTCCGCCTGAACGATTTCCTTCAACCGGGAAAAACGCGCGCGGCGATCCTTCTTGCCGCGCAAGCCGAAGGTAATATTGAGCCAATCGGCTGTGGGATCATCCGGATGAAAGAAACCGATCTCCAGATAGATGCACAACCGCCCGACGGCTTCCAGATAAATTTCCAGGCCCAGTGAAAAGCCGCGCCAGATCCACGGCTGGCCGACGACATGCGCGGCGATCAAATCCGCCAGCCGATCGCCGAGCAACTGTCCGGCTTCTTTCAGCGGGGTTCGGTTCTGGCGGCCGAACCGGCGGGTCGCCGCCGCGATTTGTTGCGGGCTGTCGACCTGCACCACCACCTCGGGCTTCGGCGTACCTTCCTGGTAAATCACCGTGACTGCCGTCCGGCTGACGATTTCCGTCCGGGTCTGAATGGTCGGCAGGAACAAAATGTCGTCCGGCGAGCGATCGGAAACGTAGGGCTGCACCTCCACGAGCGACAAATCGAATCCCAGCGCCGATTGGCTGGCGACGCCTTCGACCAATTCGCGGATGCCCGGCGGGGCTTTGTCGCAGGCGATGCAAAGGTGCAGTTCGCCGTCGTGAAAACGGGCCAGCAGAAGCCGCGCCAGTTCTTCGGCGTCGAGGGCATCGGGGAATTGTCCGGCGATCCATTCGGGCCAGGACGCGGCCGCGCCAGCTGGCCCGTTCGCGTCGCGAAAAAGCCGCAGCAGTTCTTCCTCGTCGAGCCGGGCGAACGATCCGGCGTAATCCACCACCTGGGCGATCACCTGCCGGTCGCGCAACTCCGGATTCGAGCCGCGTTTGACCTCGACAACGATCGCCTGCCCGCCGGCGGTCAGAAAAACGATATCGGGACGGATCGAGCGGCCCTGCGGGGTTTGAAACGAGATCTGCCGAAAACCGCGGTATGGCCCCTGAATGCCGCTTTCCAGCGATTCCAGATCCAGCAGGCGGGGTTCCTGAAACAGGATTTCCTCCAGAAAGTCTTCTTTTTTACCCAGTTGGTCCAAGGTGGCCGGCCGCCAGCATTCGACGCCGGCGCCGTCGTTTTTCCACAGGCAAGGGTAGGTGCGGCTCATCGAAACCTCCGCGGGCGATTGAAGCGAAAAAAGAAGTTGCCGTGAAGAATAAAAGGCGAGCGGGGGGCAGTCAATTATCAAACCGGTTCCGATCCGGTTTGCCGGAACCGGCTATTCCTTCTCTTTCACGGCCGGAAGGGTGACAACCAGGCCGACGCTCAGACCCCAGGCGAAGTCCTCGTCGTTTTGCGGAAAATCGAAGTAGGCCTGATTGATCAATTCCAGGTTGTCGGTCAGCATCACGTTGTAACCGGCGGCCAGACCGCCGATTTCATTGCGCTCGTCGTTATCGACCGGGTTGTGATTGATCGCCGAATCCCATTCCAACAGGATTTGATGCCGCTCGGCGATGGTGACATAAGTGCCGGCGACGTAGTGAGTTTGCGGCGCCAGTTCGTGCTTGGTTTCGGTTTCGTCGACGTCGGTCGTCGCCGGGTCGTCGGGCGTCGATTCGTCGCGGCCTTGCAATACTTCCTCGACGCGGCCGTAAACGCCCCAAAGGCCCAGATCGGGCACCAGGTCGAAATTGACTTCCAGACCGGGTGTCGCGGTCATTTCGTTGAAGGTTTCACCGCCCAGGCTGGTGTCGAGATAGAGATCGAGGTCGAAATGATCGGTATCCACCGGCGCGCCGATCAGGCCGAACCCGAACGAGCCGGCGCCGTAAGTCAGGTATTCGTCGGATTCCATCGCCATGGCCGCATAACCCGAAAGCGCGGGTAAAAGGCCGTAGCCGAGCGCCAACTCGCTGTAGACCACTTTTTCGTATTTTTCCAGATTGATTCCATCCAGACCGGCGTACCACTCGAAATCGGTGGCGCCGACGTCATAAACTTCAATGGTATCAGCGGCTTGGGCAACCAGCGCCGATCCGAAAAAAACGATTAAAAAGATGGAAAATCGAATGGCCGTCTTGCTCATTTTCGCTGCAACCTCCGTGTGTTGTCGTTTTTACCATCGGCTATGGACCTGAAAGGCCAAAGCAAATAACCGGGTGAGTGATTTTTACGTTGAACGCCGGTATTATGAAATTAAATTTCGTATTACGCAACCGAAAAACCATTTTTTCGTTTCTTCCAGATGGGTGCACTGGCCGCTGTACCGGTTCGAAACTGAAAAGCACTGTTATTTCGATTCCTTCGCCGATGCGTTGCCGCGGCGTGGGGGGATGGGAAAAGCGCTGGACAGGTAAAACGTTATGAGTATAATACACGTCCGCGCCACCGTAGCTCAGTTGGTAGAGCAGGCGATTCGTAATCGTCAGGTCAGGAGTTCAAGTCTCCTCGGTGGCTTTTTTCTTTTAATTCCGGGTCGTCAGCCGGTTTTGGGGGAACCCGGGATAGACATGCGGCGTCTACTCCTCGGGAGATCGAAGCCTACGGAGAACAGATGGCTGGCCGGCAACCCAACAAGAAAAAAGATAGCGCCCCGCGCGACCGACATTCCCGCCGTTGGTGGCAAATCCTGCTTTGGTGGTGTTTTGAGCTCGGAATCTGGATCACGCTGGCGGCTGTCGTGGCCGGCGGGATCTACGCCTTCACCATCGATCAGGATCTGCGGGCGAAGTTCGAGGGCAAGCGCTGGAAGCTTCCCAGCCACGTCTACTCGGACGCGCTGACCATTCTTCCGGGCATGCTGCTGGAGCCTTCGGGCCTGGTGGACCGCCTGACCCGCCTGAATTACCAAGCGGTCGATCACTCGCCGACCCGGCCCGGTGAGTATTATCGCTCCACGCACGGTCTGGAGGTTTATCTGCGCGAGTTCGCCTATCCGGGTGAAAAGGTGCCGCCGCGGCTGGTGCGTCTCTCGCTGGCCGGCGACGCAATTTCCAAGATCATCGACCTGACCAAGAACGACGAGCTGGTCATGCTGGAAATCGAGCCCGAGATGATCGGCCGGTTCTTCGGCCAGGTACAGGAAGAGCGGCGCATCGTGCCGTGGGAAGAGATTCCGAAAAGCCTGATCTGGAGCGTGGTGGCGATGGAGGACGCGGCGTTTTTCCGGCACCACGGCATCAACTTCAGGGGAATTTTCCGCGCCGGCTTGCGGGGTTTGTTCAATTTCAGCTTCCGCGAGGGCGGCAGTTCCATCACCCAGCAATTGGTGAAAAACCTCTATCTTTCGCCGGAGCGCACCATCACGCGCAAGCTCAAGGAAGCGGTGATGGCGGTCGTGCTGGAGATGCACTACCCGAAGGAAAAGATCTTCGAGGTCTACATCAACGAGATCTATTTCGGCCAATCGGGCACGGTGTCGATTTGCGGCCTGGGCGAGGCGGCGCAGTTTTACTTCGGCAAAAATCCGGCGGAACTGACGCTGGCCGAGTCGGCGCTGCTGGCCGGGTTGATCCGCAGCCCCGCCGGCTACAATCCGCGCAAATACGTCGAGCGGGTGAAAATCCGCCGCGATTACATTCTGGATCGCCTGGCGAAGATGCCCAAGGCCATGGCCGAACTGGGCATTAAAAAAGAGGATCTGATCAAGGCCAAAAGCCAGGAACTGTCGGTCAACAAGCATTTGCCGCCGCGCACGATCGCGCCGTATTTCATCGACTTTCTGCGGCAGCAACTCGAGGCGACCTACGGCGAGGACGTGCTGCAGGGCGAGGGGCTGCGCATCTTCACGACGCTCGACGTGCCGTCGCAACGGTTGGCGGAAGCCGCGATCCAGCAGACGCTGGCCGAACTGGAGACGAACAACAAATCGCTGCAGGTGCACGACGACAACGTGTTGCAGTCGGCGATGGTGGTGATCGAGCCTTCCACGGGTTACGTTCGCGCCATGGTCGGCGGCCGCGATTACAAAACCAGCTCGTTCAACCGGGCGGTGCAGATGCAGCGGCAGGTCGGCTCGACCTTCAAGCCGTTCGTGTATACGGCGGCATTTTTGCGGGCCTACGAGGACAAGGATTTCCCCTTCACCGGCGCCACCCTGGAGAAGGACGAGCCCTTCTCGATCATGAGCGGCGGCAAACCCTGGTCGCCGCAGAATTACGACAACAAGTTCGAGGGCGCGATCACCGTGCGGCGGGCGCTCGAGGGCAGCCGCAACGTCCCGACGGCGCGTGTCGCGCTCCAGGTCGGCATCGAACGCATCATCGACACGTCCCGCCTGATGGGCGTCACCGCCGATCTGCCGCCGTATCCGGCCCTCTCGCTGGGCATCGCCGAGATGAGCCCGCTCGAACTGGGCAGCGCCTTCGCGACCCTGGCCAACCAGGGCTATTACAACGAACCGATCGCCGTGCGCGACGTCGTCAACCGCGACGGCAAGGTGCTCGAAAAGCGCAGCGTCAAGCCGCGACGGGCCTTGCCCGCCCAGGTCGCCTACCTGGTGACGCACCTGCTCGAAGGCGTCGTCGATCGCGGCACCGCCGCCGGCGCCCGCCGGTTGGGGTTGTCGGTGCCGGCCGCCGGTAAAACCGGCACGACCAACGACGCCAAGGACGCTTGGTTCGTGGGCTACACGCCATCGGTGCTGTCGGCCGTCTGGGTCGGCTTCGACCGCGAACGGAACGTCGGCCTGACCGGCGCCGGCGCGGCCCTCCCCGTCTGGGCGCGTTTTATGGTAGGGTATTACCGCGGTCAGAAGGGCGAGGCTTTCGAACCGCCGCCGGGCATCGTTTTCCGCAAAATCTGTCAGAAGACCGGTCTTCTGGCGCATTACAACAGCACCGACGTCGAGGAAGAAGCCTTTATCGAGGGCACCGAGCCCGCGGCGGAAAGTTCCGCCGACCGCGACAGCGTAATCGATTTCTTCCGCCGGAAGGACCATTGAGCGTGCGTCACTTTTGGCTCGTCGCCGTTTTGGCGCTCTGGACCGTCGTTGCCGCCGGTTGCGCCGCCCGCTCGCTCGGACCGGACATCGCCGAACGCGATCTGAACAACGAGGACGAGGTCACGCCGACGCCCGAACCGGAATCCGCGGCCGACGCGGCCGGCGAGGACGAGCTGGCGCGGCTGTTGCAAAAGGAAATGCAGCAGCCGTTCGAAAAGGGCGCCAAGCCGCAAAAACCGGCGAAACCGGAGAAGCCGGCGAAACCGGAAAAAGCCGCCGACGAAGCGGCGGACCGGATCAGCGAACGCGACCTGCCGGAAGAACCGGCCGCCCCGCCGCCGGCCGAAAGCCAGAGCGAACCCCTCGGCAAGCAGGGACCGCTCGACAGACCCGACAGCCGGGAATTGGATGCGGCATTGGCCGGCACGGGCGGCAGCTCGCGCGCCAAGGCCGCCTTGTCGCTGGCGCGCGAAGGCCGGCAATTGGTCGAAAAGCGGGATTACTACCTTGCCGAGAAACGCTTCGAGCGCGCCTTGTCGATCGACGCCGGTTGCGGCCAGGCCTATCTGGGTCTGGCGGAGGTGCGTTTCTCGCGGGAACAATGGGATCAGGCGGCGGACCTGGCCACCAAAGCCGCCTTGCGCCTGGGCAAACAGTCGTATTTTCTTTCGCGTGCCTACCTGCTGGCCGCCAAGTCGTTCGCCAACGGCGGCAAACTGCAACCCGCCTACGTGCAAGTGCAAAAAGCGCTGGCCGTCGAAGAGGGCAATGCCGAAGCAAAGGCGTTGAAGCTGGAATTGGAAGCGCGGCTGGGTGTCAACCGTTAGCGGTTAAAAACTGCGCGGCCGCCGTAGCGGCGGCGGTTCCAACCTTTCCACGAAAAACGGCAATTCGAGGCTCAGTTCCGTCGCGGAGATGCCGATCGTCACGTGGCCGACCAGTTTGACGCCCGGGCGGGTCAATTCGGCGTGAAAGCGCAAATCGGCCGATTCGCCGGCCGCCAGGGTGAACGGCAATTGGCGATCGACGAAAACGGCGGCCAGATGGTCCGCCGGTTCGATTTCCAAGCGGTTGATCGCCAACGAGTCGTCGGAGGAATTGACGACTTTCACGGTGGTCTCGTAAACGTCCTCGTTCAACTTCGCCTGGATGCGCCGTGGTTCGCAGCGCAGGCGTTCGCGGACCACGCCTTCGATGGTCAGGCGAATTTGCCGGCGCTGCGGATCGTTGGTGTCGAGGATCACGCTCTTGCTTTGCGGCCCCCACAGGCGGCTGGTGTCGAGAATCAACCAGAACGACAGCGAGCCGTTCGGGCGGATGGTGGTTTTCGAAGCGATCGTGGTGGTGCAGCCGCAGATGTTTTCCACCTCTTCGATCGACAGTTGATAAGGCGCGGGGTTGAGGATCATAAACTCGACGCGGATTTTTTCGCCTTGGTAGACCTCGCCGAAACCGTAACGGGCATTGACGCCTTCAACCGGAATCGCCGTCGCCACGCGGTCGGTGGGACGGGCCGAGGCGCAAGCCAGGGAGGCCAGCAGACAGAAGACGATCAGGAGATGATTTTTCACCGCGTTAGGATGTCAAAAAGCCTCGGCGATCGCAAGGGTTATTCGCAACCAAGCAAAAAGGGCGGCCGAACGGCGGCCGCCCCGGAATCACGAACGAGCGGGTTAGATGTCGAATTCGGTGACGTCCAGGCCGACCGTCTTGAGCACGTCTTTCAGGCCGTCTTCGCCGGTCTTCACGCGCTTGAAGAAACTTTCGGTTTTCTTCACGTTTTTCGGGTTGAACGGCTCGATGCCGATTTTGCCCATCATCATCGACATCATGGCGCTGCGCGGGCCGCCGGACAGGCCGTCGAGCATGAAGCCCAGCATCGTGTTCACGCCGCCCATTTTCAGCACGAAGGTGATGGCCTCGGGGGACGCATCGTGGCCTTCGCCGCAGGAGATTTTACCGTCCGCATCGAACGCCATGTGCCAATGGGGCGAGGGCACGCGATCGCCTTCGACGTCGGTCGTGAGGTTGAAGACCACCGGATCGCCCGCCAGACCCAGGGAGAGCTTCGGCAGTACTTCCATCAATTTCTTCATGGGGACTTCACTCAGCTTCATGATGACTCGCCTCCTCGTAATGCGCCATGCGCGGTTTGATCTTTTGGTTGCACTCGCAACTGTCGAATCCTGCTTCGGTGCGGAATGGATTGTTGGCATACACTACCAACCCTCAGTATAGCCCTTCGGGGGGGCGGAGGCAAGGGATGAATGAATCGCCATTCAGTGACCGGAAGGGGCCGGGAACGAGCCGGGAACGAGCCGGCGGCCGGATGGAAAAATCACCGGCCCCCACTATCTTTTGGCGGCGGATACCCTATGCTTGGGCGATCAAAAAGCCGCCGACGGAACAAGGCCGCCGGGCCTGGGCATTAACCGACAAAGGACCCACGATGAACCCGAACGACGTTTTGCCGATCTTACGCCCGGTTGAAGTCATTCCCCTCGGCGAGGACGAAAACGAATCCTTTCTGCTGCGCGATCCGCAACGGCTGGCCGATCACATGATCACCATTTCCCGGCCGGTCCTGTTCTGCCTCCAGTATTTCGACGGCCAGACCCAAGCGGCCACCCTGGCCGATCTCTGGCGCCAGATTTCCGAGGGCCACGAACTGCCGATGGATCAACTGGAACAGGTGATCGCCGAACTCGACCGCGTCTACCTGCTCGATAATCCCAACAGCCAGGCCCGCGAAGCGGCCGTGCGGGCGGAATTCCAGGCGCTGGCCGTCCGGCCGCACCGGTTCGGTGATGCCGTCGAGGAGGTCGCGGCGGTCCTGAACCGGGGTTACGAAGCCGCCGGTTTGCCCGCGCCGGCCGCGATCGCCAACGAGGGCGACGATCTGGCCGGCCTGGTGGCGCCGCACATCGATTACCTGCGCGGCAGCGCCGCCTGGGGCAAAGCCTATGCCTTGGCCAAACGGCGGTTCGCCGGCGACGTCGTGGTGGTGCTGGGCACCAACCATCAATCGCACGGCCACCCGCTCGCCTTGACCCGCAAACACTACGACACGCCGTTCGGCGAGGTCCGCACCGCGATCGACCTGGTGGACGAACTGGCGGCCGCGCTGCCGTTCGACGCCTTCGCCGACGAGTTCTGTCACCGCGACGAGCACAGCATCGAGCTGGCGGCGGTGGCGCTGAAACACGCTTTCGGCGACCGTTGTCCGGCGATCGTGCCGGTGATTTGCGGCAGCCTGGACGGCTTCGTGCAGCAAAAACTGCATCCGGCGAACGTCGAGTTCGTCAGCGCCTTTCATCAGGCGCTGCGCCGGATTATCGACCGCGAGGGGAAGCGCGTCCTGGTGCTGACCAGCGTCGATTTCGCCCACCTCGGTCCGCAGTTCGGCGCGGCCGAACCGATCGAGGACGCCGCTCTCGAGACCTCGCTGGCCCGCGACCGGCGGCTGCTCGAACTGATCGGCCAGGGCCGGGCCGAGGAGCTGTTCAACGCCATCATCGCCGAGGAAAACGAGCGCAATGTGTGCGGCGTGGCGCCGTTGTACCACGCGCTGCAATGCCTGTCGGAGATCGAAGGCCGCGAACCCAGCCTGCATTGCTGGAAGGCTGAGGACGGTTCGGGCGCGGTCAGCTTCGCCGTCCTAGGACTGATACGAAAAGAAGCTACGCCCAGGTAATCACGCCCAGGTCGAAATTCGTCACCAGATCCTCGTGCGCGGGCAGCACCCGCACCCCGAACCCTTGCCGGCCGGAGGCGGAGCAGGGGATTTCCCGGTGATAGAGGTAGAGGCCGCTTTCCAACCGGGAGCCGTTTATCAACTGAACCGTCTGGCCTTGGGTGATTTCGCCGTTCTCGTTCAGGGCGCCGATGTAGATTTCCACCGCGACGTCTTGCGGCTCGAGCGTGCCCAGGTTCATTTCCACCTTGACGCTGAGTTGATCGCCCACCTGGAAGATGCGGCTTTTGTCCCATTCGACCCTGGTGATGGCGATTTCCTTCCAGTGCTTGCCGATCTTGGCTTTCCAGGCCGCCAATTCGCGGGATTTTTCGAACTGGTTGGCCGAGAGGCGATGGTAACGGGCGAGCGCCGGCCGGTAGAATTTTTCGGTGTATTCCTCGACCATGCGGTGGGTGTTGAAATACGGCACCAGTTCCATCAGCGAACGCTTCATCATCTGGATCCAGCGCCGCGGCAGCCGATCGGACGACATTTCGTAGTAGAGCGGCACGATTTCGTTTTCCAGCAGGTTGTACAGCGCGTTGCCTTCAACGTGATCCTGGGTCGCGTAATCGGTGTAGTCCTCGCCCTTGCCGATGGCCCAGCCGACGTCGGGGGTGTAACCCTCGTCCCACCAGCCGTCGAGCACCGACAGGTTCAGGCCGCCGTTCGCCGCCACCTTCATGCCCGACGTGCCGCTCGCCTCGAGCGGCCGGCGCGGGTTGTTCAGCCACACGTCGACGCCCTGCACCAGGTAGCGCGCCATGCTCAGGTCGTAGTCTTCCAGGAAAACGAACCGTTTGCGCACGTTCCCTTCGCGGGCGAAGTGGATGATCTGCTTGATCAGTTCCTTGCCGTGCACGTCCTTCGGGTGTGCCTTGCCGGCGAAGATGATCTGGATCGGCCGGTCCTCGCTCAACAGCAGGCGGCGCAGGCGTTCGGGATTGCGCAGGATCAGGTTGGCGCGTTTGTAGGTGGCGAACCGGCGCGCGAAGCCGATGGTCAGCGCGTTGGGGCTGAGCACTTCCAGGGCTTCGTCCAGTTCGGTCCGGTTGGCGCCCCGGCGGCGAAGCTGATCGACCATGCGGCGTCGGGTGTAGGCGACGAGCCGTTCGCGGCGGCGGACGTGGTTGCGCCACAGTTCCTCGTCGGGGATCTGTTCGATCCGTTTCCAGATGGATTTGTCGTCCGGATCCTCGTGCCACTGGCTGCCGAGGTAAGTGTCGAGCAGGTCGGCCATTTCCCGGCTCAGCCAGCCGCGCAGGTGGACGCCGTTGGTGATGGCGTGAATCGGGATTTCGTTGCGCGGGATGTCGCGCCACTGGTCCTTCCACATTTCGCGGGTGACTTCGGCGTGGAGCTTGGAGACGCCGTTGATGTAGCTGGCCTGCCGGCCGGCGAGCATCGCCATGTTGAAGCCTTCCTCCTGGTTTTCCGGGTCTTTGCGGCCCAGGGCGTAGAAGGCTTTTTTAGACAACTCGATGCGCTCGGGATAGTCGCGCATGTACTTTTCCATCAGTGCCGGGCCGAAAATGTCGAAGCCGGCCGGAACCGGGGTGTGCGTGGTGAACACGTTGGCCGAACCGATGGCTTCGCGGGCTTCGTAATATTTCAGCCCGGTTTTTTCGCGCAATAGCCGGATGCGCTCGAGGGTCAGAAAGGCGCTGTGACCCTCGTTCATGTGGCAGACCGTCGGGGTGAGGTTCAGCGCTTCCAGCATGCGGATGCCGCCGATCCCCAGCACGACTTCCTGCTGGATGCGCATTTCCTGGTCGCCGCCGTACAGGGTGTCGGTGATTTTCCGGTCGGCCGGATCGTTTTCCGGGCAGTTGGTATCCAGCAGGTAAAGCGGCACGCGGCCGATCTGGACGAGCCACAATTGCATCATCACCGTCCGGTGAGGGAACCAGATCGGCGCTTTGACGAGGTTGCCCTCGGCGTTATAGACCGGCTTCATCGGCAGATTGAAAAAGTCGTTGGTCGGGTACTGCTCCTGTTGCCAGCCGTCGATGTTGAGGTATTGCCGGAAATAGCCCTGTTGATAAGCCAGGCCGACGCCGACGAACGGCAGGCCGAGGTCCGAGGCGCTTTTCATCGTGTCGCCCGACAGGACGCCCAGGCCGCCGGAATAGATCGGCAGGCATTCGGTCAGGCCGAATTCCATCGAAAAATAGGCGATCAGATCGTTGGTGTCGCCATAATGTTTGTGATACCAACCTTTGTTGTTCAGGTAAGTCTGCAGATCCTTGTAGACCCGCTCGAGGTGCGAGGTGAAGCCGTCGTCGTTGGCCAGTTCTTCCAACCGCGCTTGGCTGATGCGGCCCAATAGCAACACCGGATTGTGGTTGTATTCCTCCCACTTGTCGCGATCGATGCGCCGGAACAGGGCGATCGCGTCGTGATTCCAGGTCCACCAGATGTTGTAGGCGATGTCCATCAAGGTCGAGAGTTTTTGCGGCAGTCGTGGAACTACTTCATAGGTATAAACAGTCGGCATGATGGCTCCTTGAATAAGCTAGCCGTCCGGTATTACGCCCTCGCCGGCCGAATGCCGACGAGCGATGAAGGATAGTTACCACTGTTCGCTAAAAGAAAAAAGCGGATTTTTACTTTTTCCAGACATGTTCCCGGTACCACCGGGCCGCTTCGGCAAAGGTTTCCAGGGTGTCATAGCGCGCCCGCCAGCCCAACTCGGCCAGGGCGCGGCCCGTGCTGAAACACGTGTGGCGGAACGGATTTTGGGCCTGTTCGGGGTCGATCAGCGGCCGGCCCGCCATCCGGCCGAGGCGATCGGCGAGCGTCAGGACCGCCGGCGGCACCGGGGTCAAAAAACTGCGGCTGCCCAGCGTTTCGATGACGGTTTGGACGATGTCGCGGATCGTGGCGGCGCCGCGGCCCGCCGCGTTGTAGATCCGGCCACCGGCCTGGGGTCGGGCGAGGCAGCGCTCCGCCAATTCGGCCGCGTCCCGCGCGTGCAGGCAGTGTTTCAACAGATGGCCGTTGCCCGCGACCGGAATCGGCAGATGCCGGAGCGCCAACTCGAAGAAACGCCGGATGACGGCTTCCCGGGGGTAAAACGGCCCCAGAATGGGCGCCAACCGCAGAATGACCGAATCCAGTTCGCCGCGGCGCTGCATTTCCAGCAGCATCAGTTCGGCTTCCAGTTTGGAGCGGCCGTAGGGACCGTGAGGCTCGGTCGGCGCCTGTTCGCTGCAGGGATATTCCGGCGGCGGCGGTCCGTAGACGCTCTCGGACGAAGCGAACAGAAACCGGCCGACGCCGGCATCGCGCGCCGCTTCGGCCAGCCGGCGTGTGCTTTCCAGGTTCAGGCGAAACAGTTCCTTGTCGTAATCGGGCGAGCGGAAATCGCATAAGCGACTGTCGCCGGGGCGCGCTTCGGCCAGATGAACGACGGCCTGGGCGCCGCGGACGGCGCGTTCGATCGTCGGCGGGTCGTACCAATCGCCGAGCACCATCTCGCAACCCGCGAACCAGGGCATTTCGAGTCGGTCGATCGCCCGCACGGGTTGATTTTTTTCACGGAACATTCCGATCAGTTCACGGCCGAGCGGCGTCGCCGCGCCGGTAATAGCAATCACCAGGAACCCTCCTTTTGCAACGTCTCGCGGATCGCGGCCAGGTGGACGAAACTCCGCCGGACCCATTCGTCCTCCCGCCGGCTTTGCCGCCACGGCGCGTCGATCCGGACGCCGCAGAAGCCGCGGTATTCCAACCGCCACAAAAGGCGCAGCAGCGCTTTGAAATCGATTCGCCCGTCGCCGAGCGGCAGCTCGCCTTCCTTGGCGCCGGCCCGCGCCATGTCGCCGCAGCGCAGGTAGACGATCCAGGGCGCCAGCAAGGAAACGCGCCGATAGGGATCCTCGCGGCCGCCGGCATGCGTGCCGACGGACAGGCCGAGGTTCGGGCAATCCGCCGCCTCGACGATTTCCCGCAGGGTTTCCGGGGCGATGCCGGGATCGTCGGCGATCGCCACGCGCAAGTGCCGGTCGGCGGCCAGTCGGCACAATTTCTGCAAATGCCGCACGGACCGGCGAACGAGCTGGCGGTCGGTCAGCGGCAGGGTCAGGCCGGGGCCGGTCGGCAGCGGGTGGACCTCCCGGACTGGCAGGCAGATGAACGGGCTGGAGAGCGCGGCGGCCAGCGACAGGCAGGCCTTCAGGTGGCGGCCGTACCAAGCCCAGGTGGTCGGTAACGCGGTCAGGGGGATGCCGAACGACAGCAGATATTGAAGTCGCATTTCGCTTTGCAGCGAAAGCAGTCTGACGGGTTGCGGCTGCCAGTCGGCCGGCAAGGCGAAATATTCGAGGGCGACGCCACTCGCGCCCAGTTCGGCGGCGCGGCGAATCATGGCCACGTAGTCGATTTGACGTTGCCGCAACGAATGATGGTAACTCCACCAATCCAGGGCCAATTGCATGGCAGACCGCACCTCGTTCGGGGCGGTCACGATACCAAAAAAAAGTGGGGGTGCAAACGGCGGCAAATGCGTTAAAGTAAGCCCGTATTCAACCGCGGGCGGAGAAATCGGGCATGTTGAACGTGGCCATTGTCGTGGCGGGTGGCCGGGGACGGCGCATGGCGGCGGCCGTGCCGAAACAGTATCTCGATCTGGGCGGTCGGACGATCCTGCAGCGCACCCTGGAGGCGGTCAGCGCCGCCGAAACGGTGCACCGGATCGTGCTGGTCGTGCCGCGGGGCGACGTGGTCTATTGCCGCGACGAGATCGTCGAACGCCAGGGATTGAGCAAGGTCGAACGCGTCGTCATGGGCGGTAAAACGCGGCAGGAGTCCGTCTGGAACGGCCTCCAGGCGATCGAGAAAATGCGGCTCCTGCCCGACGTGGTCGCCGTGCACGACGGCGTGCGCCCGTTCGTCGAACCGGCGCTGGTCGACCGGGCCGTCCGCACCGCCGCCAATTTCGGCGGCGCCCTGGTCGCCGCGGCGGTCAAGGAAACGATCAAGGCCATCACCGACGACGGTTTCGTGCGCCTGACGCCCGACCGGCGCTGGCTGTACGCCGCCCAGACACCGCAGGCGTTTCACTACCTCACGCTGGTCGACGCTTATCGCCGGGCGCGCGCGGAAGGATTTGTGGGCACCGACGACTGCCAGTTGATCGAACGCGCCGGCGGCCGGATCGTCATCGTCGAAAGCGACGACCGCAACATCAAAATCACCACCCCCACCGACCTGCTGTTGGCGCGGGCCCTGTGGGCGGAGAAGAAAAAATGAACCTGCGCGTGGGACACGGTTATGACGTGCATCGTCTGGTCGAGGGGCGCCGGCTGATTCTCGGCGGCGTGACCGTCCCCTTCGAAAAAGGGTTGCTCGGCCACTCCGACGCCGATGTGCTGGCGCATGCGATCGCCGACGCGGTGCTCGGCGCCGCCGGCCTGGGCGACATCGGCCGCCACTTCCCGGACACCGACCCGGACTACAAAAACGCCGACAGTCTGCGGCTCTTGAGCATTTGCGTCGAGCGGGCCCACGCGGCCGGCTGGCGGGTGGGCAACGTCGACGCCACCGTCGTCGCGCAGAGGCCGCGCCTGGCGCCGTTCGTCGAGGCCATGCGCGAGCACCTCGCCGCCGTGCTGAAAACGGCGCCGGAAGCCGTCAACGTCAAGGCGAAAACCGAGGAAGGCCTGGGCTTCACGGGAACCGGCGAAGCCATCGCCGCCCATGCCGTCGTTTTATTGGAGCCAGTGAAATGACCGATCCAGTGCGCGTGCGTTTTGCGCCCAGCCCGACGGGTCCGTTGCATATCGGCAACACGCGGGCGGCGCTGTTCAATTACCTGTTCGCCCGCCGGCACGGCGGCGTGTTCATCCTGCGAATCGAGGACACCGACACGACCCGCTCCGAAGCCCGCTACGAGCGACAGATCTACGACACCCTGCGTTGGCTGAAGATGGATTGGGACGAGGCGCCCGACGTCGGCGGTCCTTTCGCGCCCTATCGGCAGTCGGAACGGCGCTCGTACTATCGGGACGCCGTCGAAAAAATGATTGCCGCGGGAAACGCCTATCCGTGTTTCTGCACGGCCGAGCGGCTGGACGAATTGAAGCGGCAACAGGCCGCCGCCAAACTGCCGCCGCGCTACGATGGCCGCTGCCGCGATCTGCCCGCCGAGGAGCGGCAGGCGCGGTTGGCCGCCGGCGAGGCGCACACGATCCGGTTCCGCACGCCGCGGTTCGGCGAAATCGAGTTCCGCGACCTGGTGCGCGGCCGGGTGAAAGTGGCGCTGAAGAACCTCGACGATTTCATCATGGTCCGCTCGAACGGCGATCCGGGCTTCATCCTGGCCGGCGCGGTCGACGACATCCTGATGAAAATCACCCACGTGTTGCGCGGCGAGGATCACCTCACCAACACGCACCGGCAATTGCTGATCTTCCAGGCGCTGGGTTCGCCGCCGCCGGCCTTCGGCCATCTGCCGTTGATCGTCGGCGACGACGGCAAACCGCTTTCCAAGCGATTGGGCGATCTGGGCATTTTCGATTTGCGCGACCAGGGATACGTCCCCGAGGTGCTGACCGCGCACATGGCGCGGCTCGGTTGGGCGGCGCCGGCCGAGGCGCGGAACCTGGCGGAGCTGGCGGCGGCCTTCGAGGTCGAGACGCTGGCGAAAAAGCCGGCGCGGTTGGGACTGCCCGACCTGAAGCACAGCCAGGCGCGCTGGATTCGCCGGGCGACGCCGGACCAGCGGGCGGCGGCGTTGCGGCCTTTCCTGGGCGACCGGCAGCCGGCCGGGTTGGATGATCGCCTGGCTCTGTTCGCCGAGGAAGCGGGCACGCTGCGCGAACTGGCCGAGAAGATCGCCGCGCTCGATGTGCCGCCGGATTTCGACGCGGCCGAATTGCAGCTATTGCGGACCACGGGATCGCGCGACGTGCTCAACACCTTGGTGGCGAAGATCGAAACGTCCGCCGATTTCGACGCGGCCGTAATGACGGCCGCGATCGCTGCCGCCGGTGAGCGGACCGCCGCGAAGGGCAAGCAGCTCTATCAGCCGATCCGCCTGGCGTTGCAGGGCGATTTGCACGGGCCGGAACTGGCGCAACTCGCGGCGGTTCTCGGCCGGGGCGAGACCCTCACGAGACTTCGTCGGGCTTTGGCGGCCGCCGAGGGATGAATCAATTGCCGGCGGAAATGCCGAGCGACGCCAGGTAAACCATCCGGAAAAACAGCGAAAACGCCGCGACCGCCAGTAGGCCGTGAACCCAGGCCTTGCCGCGTCGCAAGGGTAGGGTCAGCGAGAGGATGATACCCGGCGCCGCCAGGACCGGCGGCACCGAATACGGGCCGATAATCGCAACCGCGATCAGGACGGCCGCGCCGGCGAACGCCGCCGGCAGGCGGATGGATCGTTGCGGATAGGCCAGCGCGAGTGAAAATCCCGCCACCAGAAACAGCCAGAGCAAAACCCCCGCGTACCCCGCCAATCGCCAGGCGACTTCGCCGAAAAAGGCGGTGGTTCGGTCGTTGTACTTTCCCGGCGGTAGGGCGGCATCGAGAAAATTGAAATCGCGCCATTCGGGCTGTTCGAGCGCGGCGGCTAGTACCGCCGGATCGCGGTCGATCGCGTAGAGCCGGACGAAACGCCCGCCCTTGATTTCGTGCAGGAACGGCAGCGCGGGGAAGCGGAAATCGTCTACGGGGAAGCCGTAGAGAAAATAGCCGACGCCGTAATGTCGCACGACGGTTTCGAGATTCGCCAGCGGGCCGTACGGTGGCGGCACCGTGTGCCGGTCGGCCAGGAAGTGCGGCGACCACAGGGGGAAGGTCATGATGACCGCGTCGCGCGGCGAGTTCTCCCGCAGATAGGCGATGGTCTGCGCCCATTCGGCCTGGAACTGCTTCTCCTCCGGCCGAGGCGTGCGGACCAGCCCGTTCATCAAGGCGAAGAACGATTCGCCGGCCAGCATCACCGCCAGCAGCGCCGGTCCGAACTGCCGGACCGACAGCCGTTCTGCGGTCCACAACACGCCGTCGGCGGCCAGCGCGAACAGGAACGGGAAAAACAGCAGGTAAAAACGGTCTTCGTAAGCGCTCAGGATCGCGGCTACGAAGAAAAGATGACCGGTCAGCCAAATGATTAGGATCCGGCCCGGCGTGGAACCTAGTTGTCGATATAATCCGATCAAAACGAAAGGCGCCAACAAATAAAATAGTATGGCGGGCAAACCCGGATAGGAGGTCACTCGGCTGTTTACCCCACGGAGGACTTTCGGCAGGTTGTAACGGAGAAAAGTCAACCGTTCGGTCAGCGAGAAAGCGGGATTCAGGTCTTCATCCAACGGTTTGGTTTCCAAACTTAGAATATGCTGCAAAATGAAATCGCGCCGATGCTGCTCGACCGCTTTGGCGCCGCTGCCGCGCGGCGAGGTGAACTGATCGGAATAAAACGGGTTGCCGAACAGCAGGGCGTTGCGGATGAAGATCAGCGAAAACAACAACCCCGCGATCGCCAACCCGGCCCATAGGCGAGGATTGCGCAGCTCCTTCCGATCCTTGCCCAAAACCAGACCGGCCAGCAGTAAAAACGGCGTCGCCAGGTGATTGAGGCGGAAAAGAAAAGCGCCCCCGGCGAACAGGCCGGAACGCAGGTATTTCTTTTGCAAAAAGCAGTCGAGCGCGGGCAGCGCTAACAGCAGCACCCACAAATCGGGCGTGGCGGCGTCCTCGCTGGTCGCGTAGGCGATCAGTCGCGGGTGAAGCATCATGGCCACGGCGGCGAACCACGCGGCGCCTTCGCCGATCCAACGCCGGGTGAAGCGGAAAACAAGCAGCGGCAGGAAAAAAAGCGCGACGAGCAGCGGCGCGTATAACGTCCAATAGGTATCGCCGAAGATCAAATACGACGGCGCCAGAATGATCGTCAACAGGTTGGCTCGATCCCAGGCCGGCCGGACCAGCGGCGGCAAGCCGGAAAAATATCCCTGCACGTGACTGGTCAGCATGGCGCCTTCGCGGACCAGATTGCGGGCCGCCGAAGCGTATTCGAAGGCATCGCCGTCAAACGGCGGGAATAGAAAGAGCAGGCGGAGATGGATCAGGGTGACTAGAAGGGAAAGGAAAAGGACGGTGAACGTCGGGTGTGTTTGCAGCCAGACGACGCCGTTTGTCGTTTGCCGCTGCATGGCGTGCAGCCTGACGCGCAGCATTTTGGGCAGACCGGCGTTGAGGGTGTTGATTTTCCGACTCCTGTGAACAACAAAACTCTTTTACAATATTTGCCGGAAAGCGGGAAGCGAGAATGCGGCCCGCCGCGTGGATGATCGGCGAACCGGCGGAAATTCAATCTGCTGATTGTCTTTCTTCGGCGGGCCGGGATAAACTCGCGGCGATAACCGGAAGTTCCCTAGGAAATTTCGCGGACGCAAAAATCGAAGGCACGAAACGGCAATGAACGACGAGCAAAACTTCATCGCCCTGAATCCGGGGAAAAAAGCGCACCGGTTGCTTTTGGTGTGTTTTGTCTCTGGAAATATCTTGTTTCTGCCGCCGTCCTGGAGCCTGCTCTATAAGATCAACCTCTTCTTTCACCCCTTGGCCAGCCTGATCGTCACGATCTGGCTGCTCAAAAACGTGGGCGCTTCCCTGCGCCCGCTGTGGGAGGAAAATCGCGCTTCCCGGATCAGAAAATGGGGAATGGTGATTGTTTTGGCGGCGGCGTTTTTCGCCGGTTGGTACAAATTGGCCCCTTCGCCGCGCCTGACCGCCGCTTATTGGGTGATTCTGATTTCGCTCTGGATCTGGCGGCGGAGCCTCGTGCTCAAGGTCGATACGCTGCTGTCGATTTCCGCCGGTTGGTACGTTCTGGCCGCGTTGTCCGGCCTGATTTTCATGGCCGGAGGCGGCGGGCGCAAACTGATCGTCTTTCTGTTGCTGCACCGCCTGTCCAGTCTGTTGGTGCTGGCCGGTTATGCGGGTTTGGTGTTCCGGCAACGCCGGCGTGGCCCCGGCGCCTGGGGAAAAACAGGGCTCCGCGCCCTGCAAATCGGTTGGCCGGCGCTGCTGTTTTTCTTCGTGATGGCCGCCGATTCCTCTGCGGGTCTGCCCAAGCTGGCCAATCGCCTGCATCTTTCGACGCTGCCCCTGGAAAAGCGGACGGCGGATGAGCAAGACCGGATCGCGCAAAGCGGCCCGCAATACCGGCGCTACGTCGAAAAAATCGACTCGTGCGGCAAGGTGCCGGGTTGCCACCCGGCGATCGTCGACGACCATCGGATATCCGCCCACAACATTGCTTTGCGGACGCATCATTTTCAGAAAAACCTGCGGTTGCTGGAAGACGAGATCGGCGAACGGAACATTCCCATTTGCGCCGGATGCCATTATCCGGGTTTGCTGTTCGATCCGCAAACGAAGGTCCAGTCGTACTATGAAGCGGACGACATGGGTTGCACCTTCTGCCACCAGTTCACGGAGGTCGAGTTTCCCCAGGATCCGCGGAAAACCTTCGTTACCCTGAAATTCCAGATGAACCATCTGGCCATGTTCGATCGGTACGAAAAGGACGCGATCAGCGGTTGGAACCGGCTGTTGATCAACTTGAATCCGACCGGTCACGGTGCGGTCTTCACGAAAAAACTGTACCGCCAGGACGAATTCTGCCAGGCCTGCCACCGCCTACAGATCCGCCAACAAGTGGAAAAGGAGTTCGAAAAACCCCGGTGCGCCGATTGCCACATGCAGCCGCGTTACGTCATCGGCGAGGAAGGCCGGCAACGCAACCATTTCTTCCCCGGCGCGAATCTGGCCCTGTTCACCACGGCCAATGTCCCCAAGGGATACGAGATCACCGAGCGCTACGCCATGGGCGATCTGCCGCTGACCCTCAAAGGCTGGGGAAGTTTCTGGGAATTGCGCGACCGGACGCACGGCGACAAATCGGTCTGGTTGCAGATGCGGATCATGCCGGCGGACGATCCCCGCGCCGGACAGCCTTTCCGGTTTTCCATCATCACGCTGAACGCCGGCATCGATCATCCGTTCCCGGCCGCGCCGCTGGATTTGATCGACGTCTGGCAGTCGGTCGTCGTCAAGGACGCGACCGGGCGGGCGCTTCTCACGATCGGCGAACTCCAGGAGGATTTCTCGGCCGACCCGGCCGCGCACCGGCTCGGCGGCGTCATGATGGGCTTGGACGGCAAGCCTGTCGAGCGCAACCGGGTCTGGCAGATCAAATCGAAAACGATCCGGCGCGATATTCCGTTCCACACCGATACGGTCGACGAGTATACCCTCGATCTGCCCGCGGATGTCGCGGGCCCGCTGGAAATTTCCGCCTGGTGGAACTATCGCAAGCTCAACCAGCGATTCGTGGATTGGGCTTATGGAACTTGGAATTTGCTGCCGATTCTTAGGATTGCCGAGATTCGGACGAGGGTGCCGATTCCGTCCCCTCAAACCGACCCGCCGCAAAACTGAGGCCGACGCCGGCCGACAGCCAGACCGCCAACAACCCCATGGCGAGGCGAAATCCGTAATGCGAGACGGCGGAACGCGCGAGAATCAACGTGATGCCTTGCGCCAGGAAGAACAATCCCAGCCAGCGGCTGGTCGCCGCCGCGCGGCGCCAATTGGTTCCCATGAACAAGCCGCCGCCCGCTCCGGCCAGCGCCGCCGCGAGCAGAAACCAAAGCCATTGTCCCGCGGTGAAATTGGCGGCGATTCCCGCGCCCAGGATCAGAGCGCCCAACAAAGCGCCGGCGCGGCGGTCGCGGGGAGAAAAGAGCAGGCCGATGACCAGGCCAAATGGGAAAACCAGGTCCGCCGCCGTCCAGAGCGGCAACGGCAACGGCGAGGTCAGGAGCGGATCGTGGCCGGCAATCAATGTCTGGCCGATGCAGACGGCGCCGCCGGCCAGAATGGCGGCCGCGCCGGCGCCGGCGGTTGAACGGCCAAGCGGCGCGAGCGCCCGCCAAAGCAGCCAAAGGAGAATCAACAAGGCGGGTATCTGCGCCAGGAGCAGCGCCGTTTCGAGATCGAAGTTGTGCAAGGGCTTGTCGTCGGTGAAAGCGTATCGCGGGTGAATGCGCGTGAACTCGATTTCTTCGAAATGCGTCGCGCGCTTGATTTTTCGCACGGCCTCGTCCAGCCGCGCTTTGTTTTTCGAGGCGAGGACGATGAAAATCGGATTTCCGGAAAGCGGGTAGTTGGTAAAGGTCACCCAGAAGACGTGCGAATACACGTCGGCCGGCAGGTTGGCGATGAAATGCTTGCCCTCGTCGGCTTCCGTGCTG
Organism: Myxococcales bacterium; assembly: GCA_012517325.1. Lineage (NCBI taxonomy): Bacteria > Pseudomonadati > Myxococcota > Myxococcia > Myxococcales > Myxococcales bacterium. The sequence goes on from JAAYVF010000113.1 coordinate 37,869, forward strand.
CCCCAATCGAGCATCCACAAACCGTCGGGCGCGAGGCGCCGGGAGAAAATCGTCGTCAGCGCCTCCCGGGTCATCAGGTAGTTTTCGACGAAAATCCCGCTGCGAGGCAGTAGGTAGAGCTTGGTGCCGATGCCGTTGTAGAAGATCAGGTCGTAGGTTTCGTCCAGTTGTTCGATGTTGGTCCGCAAATCGCCGAGCAGCACGCGGTTGCCGGGTCGGTGGAAGAAGCCGCCGTTGAATTCGGTCAACCGGTCGTAGAGCGGCCGGCCGAGCGCCGCGTCGAATTCCAGCGCGGTCCACGCGGCGGGTTGTTGCTGAAGTCGCTCCACCAGCAGCGGGTAATCGCCGACCGAGCGGCCGACGATCAGCCCGCGCTTGACCGGCTGGCCCTCCAAAATGCCGTTCATCAGGTAAACCAATTGGCGGGAGATGTTTTCCAGATCCTTGCAGAGGTAGTTCATCATCATCCCGTCGGCGACGATGCCGAGGCAGCGGTCCTGGTCGAAGGTGATGAAATCCGCTTTGACGTCGTAACCCCATTGGTGGTGAATCCGCTGCACGGGCTGAATGCCCCAGACGAAAAATTTGGCGTCGCTGATCTGCAGGGAGCCGAAATACAGCACCGCCAGGCTGACGATGCCGGCCAGCGCCAGCCGCGGGGTCAGCAGAATGGCGGCGCAAAGCGCCAGCGCGGCGGCCAAAACGAGCAGATGGCTTACGGGCAGCGCCGCGGTGGCCGCCAGCGCGCCGAGCGCGCCCCCCGAGAAAAACAGGAGCGCGGCCGGTTTGAATTTCGCGCCGGTGAAAAGCCGGCCGGCGCGTTGGCCGAGATAAAAATGCAGCGCTCCCGAGCCGAGGAAGAAGACGAGCAGCGCCACGGCGTGCCAATCCCCGTGCCGGGGCAGCGGATAGGGATAATAGGCGAAACCGATCAGGGCGATGGAGGCGAAATCGCGGTTGAAGATGGCGGCGCCGCAGGTCGCGACGATCAGAAAAAACAGCAGCAGGCTTTGCCGGGCGCGCAGCGGATTTTTCACTTGTCCGCAAGCGACGAACCCGCTGCCCAACAAGCCAAGGTTCAGCGCCAGCAGTGGCACCGAAAAGAGGTTGACCACCATCCGCATCTCGATCGTTTTCATGACCGCCGCCGAGAGGGCGAAGATCGCCAGACCGGCGAAGAAGAGGCGGAAGCCGGTGAAACGGGCGGTAGCGGCGGGCGCGTCGGTCACGATCATCAGCCAACCTTTCGAAAACGGCGCGGCCGGACGAGGCGCGCCAACGATCGCCGCAAGTCTAGCATCCGATTCCCGGTAGCCGCAAATCGTCGCGGGGCGGCGCCGCATTTGGCTTGACGGTATTTTGACCGATCCTCTATACTTTTTCCGCCCAGCCACCCCGATCCGGACCGAGAAAAAATTGAACGACAGCCCCCGGACGATGCCTGACCGGAAGTTAGCCTCGGCGAAGCCGTGGGCCGGTTGGCTTTTCCTGTTTTTCGATCTGCTCGCTTTCAACGCGCTGTTTTATTGTTTTTTAAAGTCGCTGCTCTTTTTGCCGCTGGGTTATTCCGGCCCGGCCGCCGTTTTAACGTGGGGCGCTTTGTTCACGCTGGAACTGTACCTGGCGAGCCGGGTCCGGCTGTTGGGCAAACGGCTTTCGCTCGGCGGTTTTTTCGCGCAGGCGGCGCTTTTTCTCGGCGTGGCCGGGGTGGTTTCCCTACTGGCGCGGATCACGCCCACCGGGGTCGATACCGACTGGTCGTGGCTGGTCCCGGAAATCATCAAGACGCCGCTCTGGTTTCGGATGTTCGCGAAAAATTCCTGGTTGTTTACCGGCGCCGTGAGCGCCGTCATCCTCGGTCTGATGTGGACCGCCGTCCGCTCGCCGCGCAGCCGGTACCTCCGCGTCATTCCGCTCGCGGCGCTGCTGCTGGTCGCCTGGAGAATCCGGATCGCCTTCGGCGAAACCGAAAAAGACGATCCGGTTTTGTACCTCGTGTTTTTCGCCGGGCCGGTGCTGGTCTTCGCCGTTCTCTGTTTTTTCCGCTGGTATCGGCTGGCGTTTCGCGCGGCGCCGATCATGTTGCACCTGTTGCTGGTCGGCCTCAATTACATCGGCGTGTTGCCGGTGAATTCCGTTTACGATTGGGTGCCGTCCCATGACGGCGGCAAGTCTTACGTCGAACGACTGCCCGGCGCGACGCGACTGTACGCGCCGACGCCGCAAGAGGCGCGGACCTCGTTTCTCTTTGCGCGCCGGATTTTTCCGGTCGGCGAGCGCCTGATTTTCAGTTACGGCCCGATGGGCATGACCGGTATTTTTTCGCTCGACCTGAAGTCCGGCGCGGTGAATCGCGCGACGCTGGCCGGACTGGTGCGCGACTTGAAGCCTTCGCCCGATGGCCGGACGCTGCGGGGCGTGAACTGGCAGGAAGCGAAATTTATCCTGTTGAATGCCGAAAATTTGCGGCCGGAATGTGCGTGCGACCTGAATCCGTTTCGGCTGAAAACTCCCTGGGAAGCCGAGTTCGACGGCGATCGGGCGTACATCTCCAACGTCACGTTTCCGATTTTGACCGAGCTGGCCGTCGGCGAGAATCAAAATCCCTGCGCGCTGACGCTGCGGCGCACCATCGACTTTCACGCGCAGGGCTATACGCGTTTCACCGACGGCGCCTTCGACATTTACGTGGATGCGGCGCGCCGGCGGCTCTATCTCCTGGTGGGCATGCTCGGCGGCGAATACCAGATGGGATTGGTCGAAGTGGACCTCGACGAGTTTCGCGTTTTGCGCGACCTGCGCCTGCCGGCGGGCACCGCCATTCTGCCGGTGCCGGAAAAGGGCACGCTGCTTTTGCCCAGCTACTACTACGATCGCCTGTTCGAGGTTTCACCGACGGAAATGAAAGTCCGGCGCGTTATCGCAGCCGACCCCAGCGTTTTTTCCCTCGCCTTCGATCCGCAACGAAACCGGATTTACACGGCTTCGCGCACGACCGGCAAACTGGCGGTGATCGACTACGACAGCGGCCGAACCTTGAAACACGTGCCGATCGGGGCCAAGCCGGAAGCGCTCTACCTCGATCGCGCGGCCGACTGCCTCTATCTCGGCAGCCAGGCCGGCATCATCCGCATCGATCTGGCGGCTTTTCTCGACGCCGCGGCGCAATAATAGAAATTCAATTCGCGGGGGGCGCGGGCTCCGGCGCCGGTCGCCGCTTCATCACCAAGAGGCGGTCGCCGAGGTATTGCTGCTCGAAGAGCGGCGCGGCGCGATCGGCGATTGCCGCGAGGTTTTCCCGTTGGCCGGTGGCCACCAGGTGCGAATAGCGCCCCGCCGCCTGCGGATCGTCCAGGTGCCACAAGCGCGTCACTTCCGGCAGCAGTTCGGCCTCGCGGCGCACCCGGACGATGCCCGTGCCGAACAAGGCCCGTAAATAGCCGCCGTGCCGGATCACGATGCAGTACGGCAGGTAGCGGTGCGGGTTGACTGAATTGGGGTAGGCGTAAGGGTCGGCCAGCTTGGCGCGGTAGCTGCGGTTTTCGCGGAAGTGAAAATGCGAATCGGCCAGCACCAGCATGCGCGAATCCCGGCCGATCAACCGTTCCAGTACATTCAGATCCTGGCGATCCACGGCCGCCGCCTGGAACCACCACGCCGCGTTCCAGAGCAGCAACGCCCCGAGGGCGGCGGCCAACCGGCGGAACCGGCGCGGATCGAACGGCCGGGCGGGCAGAATAGTCGCCGGCAGAATCAGCAGCGCGGCGAAGATCAGGCGTTGGCCCGGGCGCAGCAGTTCGTAGATGCGCGTCGGCGCGGCCAGGCCGATCGCCAGTAGCGCCGCGGCGGTCCAGGCCCAGGGCGAGCGCCAGTCGATCCGCCGCTTCCACGCGGCGTAGCACACCAGGCCGCCGACGGTCAGGATCGTCGCGGCGTTGATCGCCACGTTGATCCACACCGCCCAGTTCGGCGTCAGCGGGTAATAGCTCGAGGCGATCGCCCACGGCCCGACCTGATACCACGTGTAATAAAGCGGATTGTGAAACGCGTAGTGAAACCAGAACTGCCCCGCGCGCGACTGGGCGTACCAAGCCAGGCCCAGCAGCGACGGCGCGAAGGAAACGACCAGCGACCCGTAGCGCCGTCCGGCGCGCCGGTAAGTCAGGACGGCGTAAATCAGGCAGCCCAGGCCGAGAATGGCGAAGGCCAGGAAGTGGCTGAGGTAGACGGCGGTCGCCAGCAGGAGGAACGGCGGCCAATGGCGAAGCGGTTTTTCGCCGTGGCGCCGCAACCAGCCGAAAGCCAGGAAGACGAGCGCCAGTCCGAGGATGAAATTGAAGAACCCCATCAGGAAAAAATGATTGGCCGCGTACAGCGGCGCCAGCAGCTCGGCCGCCGGATAATCCCGCTCGCCGGAGCGCAGGAAATAGACCAGCGCCGCGATCCACAAAAGCAGGTAGGCCGCGTAAACCACCGCCGCCGCGGTGAAGACGGGCAGGATTTTCGCCAGGCCGGCGATCAGCACCGTGCCCAGAATGTTGGGCACGGGACGCCAGATCACCTCGTAATTGCCGGTCCAGCCGGCCTGGGCGGGCGCGGCGATGATCTTCGCCTGCAAGACCCAATCCATCTGGTCCTGCAGCGGCGACACGTCGGTCAGCAGCGGCCAGGCGGCCACGAACAGCGCGAACGCCGCCAGCAGCCGGTTGCGCCGCCGCCGGGCGTCCCGCCGTTCGGTCGCGAGGGGTTCGGGCAGTTGATCCTTCATGGCATTTCCGCTTTTGCCCGAAAGCGGCGCGTCTGACAAGGCCGGCCGGTCGCCCGCCGATAAAAACTTGCGGTGATCGTCGCCTGTGGAGTAGGATGCGGGCAAAGCACCGGTGGAGGGATCATGCGAAAGCTGGCGCTGGTGGTGTCGGCGTTGCTGCTGGTCGGCCTGACAGGCGCTTTGGCCTCGGCGGCGGAAAAGAATTTCGGCCTGGGCGTCAAACTCGGCTATCACAATTTCGTGCGCTACAACCCGACCGACGATCCGGACGGCGACGGCGCGCTCGAGGACGGCGAAATCGACTACGCCATCGATTCCGGCGCGTTCGACGGCTTCACCTTCGAGACCGATTTCGAATACAAGTTTTCGCCGCACTTCGCCCTGGGCGGCGGGTTGCAATGGTACGGCGCCAACGTCAACGTCGACGCGGTCGCCGACCAGAGCCGCGTGCAGGGCGACATCGCGATGAGCATCACCGGCCTGACCGTGACGCCGAAGTTCATTCTGCCCGTGAACATCGTCAACCTTTACACCGGCGCGGGCCTGGGGCTCTACTGGCGTGTCATGGGCTCGTCGTACAAGGTCACCGACCAGTACGGCAACCACACCAGCGAATCCAACGCCGACAGCCAGGGGGCGCTCGGCTACCACGCCCTGCTGGGCCTGGAGATTTCCGTGCGCGACTGGATCGGCATCGTCCTGGAGGACCGTTTCGCCTTCGTGCACTTCAAGGGCCAGGACCCGGAAACCGATCTGGACGACAGCGACGCGGGCGGCAATACCGTCTTTCTCGGCACGAGGTTCCATTTTTAAATGCCCTCCCGGCCGCTTTTGTTTTGCGGAATCACCGCGGTCCATCCCACCGACCGCGCCCACTACCAGCCGCTGTGCTTTGCTTATCTGGCCGCCTACGCGCGGCGCCATGAACTGCCCGTCCGCGTGATCGTCGCCGCCACGGCCGCGGAGGCCGTCGCGGCCCGGCCCGATGTGATCGGCGTCAGCGCCAGCAGCGTCAACTGGAGCGCCGCGCGCCGCCTCGGTCGGACGCTGCGGGACGAACTGGGCGTGCCGGTGCTGGCCGGCGGGCCGCACATCAGCGCGCTGCCGGAAACCCTGCCGCCGGAATTCGCCGCCGCCGTGCTCGGCGAGGGCGAGGAAACGTTTCGCGAGCTGCTGACGGCCTTCGCCGCGCGCGGCCGTTGGCCCGCCGAGGACTTGCCGCGGATCGCGGGGCTGGCCTACCGCGACGGCGCGACGGTCCGCCGGACGCCGCCGCGCCCGCCGATCGCCGATCTGGCCGCCGTGCCGCCGCCCGACCGTTCGGTGTTTCCGGATCACGGCGCGCAGGCGCACCTGATGTCGAGCCGCGGTTGCCCGTACAACTGTCGATTCTGTTCGAGCCGAAGCTTCTGGGGCGGCTGGCGCGCCTTCCCAGTGGCGACGGTGCTGGCGGAGGTCGAGGATCTGGTCGAACGGCGCGGCGCGCGCGAAATCCACTTTTTCGACGATCTGTTCGTCGCCGATTATCCCCGCCTGGAAGCGATCGCCGCCGGGCTCGAAGCGCGCGGCTATCCGGGGCGGATCGAATTCTCCTGCGCCATCCGCGCCGAACTGGCGAGCGAACCCGTCTTCGCGCAACTGGCGCGGCTCGGCTGCCGCCGCCTGACCTTCGGCGCCGAAAGCCAGGCCCCGCGCATCCTGCGTTGGCTCAAGGGCGACGCGGCAAATATCGGGGCCAACCAGCGGACCCTCGACCTGGCCCAACGCCACGGCATCGCCTGCCGGCCCAGCTTCATCAAGGGATCGCCCGGCGAAACCGGCGACGAACTGCTGGCGACCTACGACTTCCTGCTGCGCGGCATCCGCGAGCGGCGCATCGACTATTTCGAGGTTCATTGCCTGACGCCGTTTCCCGGGACGGCGGTCTGGGATCTGGCGCGCGCGCGCGGGCTGGTCGGCCCGGAGATGGATTTCGACGAACTGCGCACGCCGTGGGAACGGCTTTACCTCAACGAGGCGATGCCCAAAACCAGCTTCTATTTTTTCGAGAACCTCACGCAAACCGGAACGCGCTGGCTCGGATTGAGCCGGCGGCGGCTGGTCGGCCTGATCGATATTTCGCACGGCGTCGACCGGCTCGCGGAACTGCAACAAGCGTTGACGGAAAGCCGTTTTCTCGACGAATGGCGGGCGATCGTCTTTCACGGCGACGTCGATCCGCGGGCGGTGGACATCGCCGGTTTAACGGCCGGCGGGCGCGAACTGCTGGCGCCTTACCTGACAACCGACGACCCGGCGCTGTTGTTCGTCTATCTGCGGCCCGAGGAAGGGATCGACGTGGACGCCCTGCGCCGCATCGTCTGGAGTCATTTCGACCGCGACGCCGATCTGACCCTGCACAGCGCCTTCCGCCATTTCGCGCCGGCTTCGCCGTTCGAACGGTCGCTCGCCGTCGGCAACCAGCGCGGCCTGCGCGCCGGCCTCGAGGCGTTTACCGGCGCCGCCGGCGCGCTGGAGCGATTGCGGCAAAGCGGCCTGCGGATCGAGACGTACCGGCCCGACGACGACCCGTTCACGCCGCGCTCCCTCGCCGCGCATTATTTCGCCGCTACGCTGGCCCGCGATTTTCGCATCGATCGGCCCAGGGCGGGCCGCGAACGGCAGTGGGCCGCCGTCGAGGAGCGCATCGTCACCGACGCCGCCCAAATGCAGGAACGCGCCGCCGCCGGCCGGCGGCCGACGCTGGCTGCGGCCTGCCGGGCGGCCTGGCGGCGGTTGACCGGTCCCGGCCGTCGGAGTTGACGATGGCCGGGCGCCGGGCGCTGACGGAAAAGTGGGGCGTCGCGGCGCTGTTCGGCCTGGCGCTGTTCCTGCGTTTCTGGCGGCTCGCCGCGCAGAGTCTCTGGGACGACGAGGTCGCGACGTTCCGCGCCGCCGCGCTGTCCCTCCGGCAAATCTGGACCGACATTCCGCTCATCGATTCGAATCCGCCGCTCATCTACACGGTGTTGCATTTCTGGCGGGCGCTGGGCGAAAGCGAGTTCACCTTGCGCAGCCTGCCGGCCTTGCTGGGCGCGATCGCCGTACCCGTCGCCTACCTGGCCCTGCGGCGGCCCTTGGGGCGCGCGGCCGCCGGCCTCGCGGCGTTTTGGCTGGCCGTCAACCCGCTCGCCGTCTATTGCGGGCAGGAGACGCGCTACAACACGCTGGTGACGCTGCTGGTGCTGCTGGCCGTCTGGGCGCTCACGGCGACGCTCGCCGCGCCCCGCCGCGCGACGGCGCTGGGCCTGGCCGTCGCCGCCTCGCTGGCGATGTACAGCCACTATTTCTCGTTTTTTCCGCTGGCGGCGCTGGCGCTCTTTTTGGGGTTGTCGGCCGCGCGGTTGCGGCGTTGCGAAGGGCGGAACGCGACGGCCGAAACCCGGCTGGTTTGGCTCGCCTATTATTCGCGGTCGGCGGTGACGCGATGGGAGGCCCTGGCGGCGCGCGCGGCCTATCGCGAGGCGATCGGCCGGCAGTGGCGCGGGCTCGCGCTGGCGGCCGGCGCGCTCGTGGCGGCCGCGCTGTCGTTCGCGCCGTTTCTGAAGTTTTTCACCATTCAGTTGTTGCGCGGCGTGCATTGGCGCGAGTCGTTAGGTACGGCGGAAGTGCTCGAGCGCGCGGCGGTCTGGACGTTCGTCGGACATAGTGTAACGGCGCCGCCGACCTTTTTCGCGGCGTGGAACCCATGGTTCGCCTTGCATCCGGCAAGGCATCTGGCCCTGCTGTTCGCGGCGGTGCTGCCGGCGATTGCACTGGCCCTGTACGGCATGACGGCACGCCGCGACGGTGCGCGGCCCTTGGCCTTGCCGGTGCTGGCGCTGGCACCGGTGGCCGGCGTCACGGCGCTCAGCCGCCTGACGCCGATCTTCGATCCGCGCTACCTGTTGCCGCTGGTGCCGTTCTGGCTGGCCGCGTCGGCGGCCGGGATGGTCGAGCTGTGGCGGCGTCGCCGGCGGGTGTTGCCGGTCGTCGCGGCGCTCTGGCTGCTGTCGCTGACGGCGCTGAGCCTGAAGGATTACTATTATTCGCCGGCGCATTGGCGGCAGGATTGGCGCGGCCTGGCGGCTCGCGTCGCCCGCGAGGCCGAGCCGGACGCCGCCGTGCTGTTTTACAATTTTTACACTTCGCTGGCGTTTCTGCATTATTACGAAAAAGCGCCGGCCCGGCCGCCGGTGCAGTACCTGTACGTGCTGGAGGAGCGCTTCGGGCCGCTCGACGACCGGCGCCGTCGCGTCGCGCAGGTGCTCGACGGCGTCGCGCGCGAATCGCGCCCGGTGTGGTTGATCGACTACCACGGCTACATGGACGATCCGTACGACGACGTGCGCCAGGGCTTGCGCGCCCGGCAGTATGCGCTGCTCTTGCGCGAGTGCCGTCTGCCCGGCTTGTGGCGGTATTGCCTTGAACGCTGGGTGTTCGGCGAGTCGCGCCGGCTGGCCGCGCTGGCTGACGATTTCGATTTCGAAACCCGGCCGCCGGTCGATTGCCAACTGGCCGCCGGCTGGTATCCCGGCGAAGGCCGCCGCTGGATGGGCGAACGCGCGGAACTCCTTTTTCGGCGACCGGCCGGCCGGGCGCGGCTGCGGCTGCAATTCTTCGTCAACCAGGATTATCTGCGCGGGCCGCTGACCCTGCGCGTCGCCGCGGCCGGGCAACCGATCGGCGAGGTGACCGTGACCGACACGCGCGACGTGGTCTGGACCAGCCCGCCGTTCGCGGCGCCGCCCGGCGACGAACCGACGATCCGCTTGTCGCTGGCGGTCGATCGGGTGTTCGTTCCCGATGATGTCCGGCACGACGGCGACCGCGCGGCGAAAAGCATTCTCGTCAAAGCGGCGGCCTTGGAGGCGGCGGATGAATAAGCGGGTGCTCGAGGCGGTGATCGGCGTGGGCCTGTTCGGCGCGGCGGCGGGCCTCGGGCTTTATCACGGCGCGGTGCGCGGCACCTGGACCGACGAGGCCGCCACGGTCTACCTGCTGACCAAGTCGTGGGGCGAGATCTGGCGCATCGCGGTGACGCACGACGTGAACCCCTTCGGCAGCTATTTGTTGTGGCGGCTCTGCCGGCTGGGCGGCGATTCGCTGTTTTATCTGCGCGGGTTGTCGGCGCTTTGTTTCGCGATCAGCACCGTGTTGCTGTACCGGCTCGGATTGCGGGTCGGCCGGCGGGCCGCGGCGCTCTGGGCGGCGCTCTTTTTCCTGGCGACGCCGCTCGCGCAGTTCCTGTCGGCCCAGGTTCGTTACCCAATGTTGCTGACCGCCGTCGTCCTGGCGTCGGCGCTGGCGCTGCTGCGGCTCGTCGAAACCGGCCGGACCGGCGCCGCCGTCGCCTGGGCGCTGTTCGGCGCGGCCTCGTTCCACGTGCACTACTTTGCCGGGTTCGTCTTGCTGGCCGAAGGATCGTTCGCGCTGTTGGCGGCACGGCGCTCGCCTTGGCGAAAAAAGATTTTCCTGGCGGCGGCGGGATTGGTTGCCTTGATTTTGCCGTGGCTGCCGGTGCTGATCGGCCAGCTCATCGGGCGCGAGGCGGCCGGCGGCGGCGAACCGGTGCGCTGGACCCTCTTGTCGCCGTTGACGCTCGTTTATCTGACGCAGGGTTTTCACTACTGGCAGTTGCCGCGCTTCTGGGCCGATCGGCTCGCGCCGCGCGCCGATTATCTGCCGCTCGTTTTGGCCTTGCCGTTTTTAACGGCGCTTGTTCTGGGCTCGTTGCCTGGCGGGCGCGAGCCGGACAAACGCCGGTTGCTGCTGTGGCTGGGATGGGGGCCGATGGCCGCGTTTTTAGCCGTTTCGCTGGTGTTGCAATTGTTCAGTCCGCATTATTTTCTGCCGTTTCTGCCGTTCCTGACGCTGCTGGCCGGCAACGGTTTGACCTGGCTTTGGGCGCGCTCCAAGACGGCGGCGGGCCTGCTGGCGGTGGCGGTGACGGTCGTCACCCTCGGCGGCGCAGCGGAGTTGTGGCAGCACCCTAATTGGCCCGAGGGGTGGCGGCCGATCGCGCGGACGATCGCCGCGGCGGCCGCGCCCGGCGACGTGGTCGTGCTGCCGAATCTGCCGGCGCGCCTCTGCTACTCGCTGGAAAAGCGGGATTCGCTGCCGGTGTTTCACCTGACGCAAGGTACGCCGGGACGGCAGATCGTCGCGCCGCGGGCGGCCGCGGAGGCGATGGCGGCGCTCGCCGCGCGGTATCGCCGGGCGCTTTTCGTGACCTACTATCCGTCGCGTTTCGATCCGACCGGAGCGGTGGCGCGCGAGGCGGCGCGGCAAGGCGCCACGGTCACGCCCGTGCCGGGATTCGCCGATCCGCGGGTCGGGCTGCAATTCATCTATTTCCGTTCGCCTTTCGAACCGGGCGGCATGGCGCCGCAAATCCGCTTCCCGGCCGGCGCCCAGCACCCGCTGCAACTGGCGGCAGGGTTTTATCCCGATCCGGCCGCCGAATGGTGGACCGCCGGCGAGGCGCAGGTGTTGTTGCCGCGGCCGCCCGACGGCGCGCGCCTGGAGATCGACGCGACCGTGCCGTTGACCTTGTTCGATTCGGCGCTGCCGACGATTACGGTTGCGATCAATAGCCGGCCGGTGCCGACGCTGGTTATGCCGGAAGGCCGCCTGCGACTCGGGCCGATTCCGGGCCCGTTCGCCGAACCGTGGGTGGTGGTCGATTTGTCCTGCCGTCCGACGTTCGTGCCCGATGTGCTGTTCCACGACGGCGACCGGCGGCCCAAGTGCCTGCTGGTCCGGTCGATCGGCTGGAGCCGCTGATGGACCGCGGGCTGCCGTACGACGCGATTTTCGGCGAACGCGAAGCGGCGCTGAAGGTGACTTTTTTAACCGGCCTGGCGTTGCTGCTGCGCTATTTATGGTTTGATGCTCAGCCGCTCTGGACCGACGAGGCGATCACCTGGGAGTTCGCGAAGACCGACTTCGGCGGCCTGCTTTTGCGGCAGCTTTACGACGCCAGCCCGCCCGGTTTTTACCTGTTGCTCAAGGCCTGGCTCGGCCTGGCGCGGTCCAACGAGGAGATGCGCTGGCTGACCGTCCTGCTGGGCGCGGCGACGGTGCCGGCGACCTACCTGCTCGGCGCCCGCCTAAAAAACCGCGCGGCGGGCCTGCTGGGCGCGTGGCTGGTGGCGATCAATCCGCTGCATTTCTATTACAGCCTGGAAGTCCGCTACCCGGTGCTGCTGACTTTGCTGCTGACCCTGCAAATCCTGCTGTTCGGCGAATGCCTCCGTGACGGCGCCCGGCGCCGCTGGATCGCCTGGAGCGCCGTGACCGCCCTGGCGTTGTGGGTCCAGTATTTCACCGGCTTCGTCGTCCTGGCCGAGGTCGTCTACCTGCTGCTGGATCGCGAGCGGCGGCGGTCAACCGGGCGCCTGGCTGTTTCGCTGCTCGCGGTGGCGCTGCTTTTCCTGCCGTGGTGGACGGAATTCACGCTGCAACTGACGCGCGGCAAACCGACGCGGCAGTTTTTCGGTTGGTTCGAGCGGCTTTTCCTCGGGCCGGCGTTCCTGACGCTCGGCGGATCGGAATGGAGCCTGCCCTCACTATTGGGCCGGCTACCCGACGACCGCGGCTATCTGGCTGTCGCGCTGCTCCTGATGGCGCCGTTCGCCGTTGCCCTCGGACTGGGCATCCGGCGGGAAAAGCAGGAGCGGTCGCGCTACCAACTGACGTTCATCGTCGCGGCGACCTTCGTCGCGTTTCTGGCCGCGGCTCAATTCCTGCCACTGTTCCGGCCGAAGTACCTGTTGCCGCTGCTGCCCCCGGCGGCGGTGCTGGCGGGCGACGGCCTGTCCCGGCTCGCCGGCCGGCGGCGATGGGCGGCATGGCTTCTGTTCCTGGCGATCTCGGCCGTCTCGCTGCACGGCGTCGCGGCGGTGGCCACCGATCCGCTGCTGGGCAAGGAACCGTGGCGGGAGGTGGCCGACCGGCTGGGTCGCGACGGGCGGGAGGGCGACGTGATCGCGGTGCCGAATCGCTATTATGCCCTGGCGCTGGAACTGGCGGTCGCCGATCGCTGGCCGATCGTTTCAATCGTGGGCGACTCGCCGTACGAGCAGCTGGCGCGTCCGGACCAGGTGGCGCGGATCGCCCGGCGCCTGTTCGCGCGGGCGGAACGCGTCTGGTACATCGATCACGATTGGCGGTTGTTCGATCCGCGCGAGGTCGTGCCGGCGACCCTCGGCGAGATCGGGCGGGAGGCGACGCGGCTTGTGTATCCGCGCGGACGGCATTTTTCGTTGCGGCTGTTCGCGCGCGACGAGGCGGCTGCCCGCGACAGTCGGAGCGGCGTCGTCGATTTCCAAACCGGCGATTACACGCCGGAGCAGTCGCTCGACGGTTGGTCGCCGGGCCCGCCCGGTTTTCGCTGGCTGAGCGAAAGCGCGGCGGTGCGGGTGACGCGCCGCTGGGGCGAGGATCTGGCGTTCGCCTGTTTTTACGTCCACCGGCCGTACTTTACGGACGGCCCGCCGACCTTTAGGTTGTGGGTCGACGAGCAGGAGGTCGCGGCGCGCCGGGTGGACGAAAGCGATCTGATCTGTCTGGAAGGCATGCTCGGGCCGGCCGCGCGCGAGCGGCGCGAGGTCGTGCTGCGCCTGACGACGGACCGGACGTTCGTTCCGGCGGCGGTCCGGGGCGACGGCGACCGGACGCCCCGGAGCGCCCTGGCGGCGCGGCTGGGATTGCACCGCACGGGATTTTGTTGGGAGAAGCCATGAAACGCATCGTTTTTCACCTGGTCAGCGGCCCCGACGATTTGCGGGATTACGCCCCGCTGGGGTTCGGCTATCTGGCGGCATTTCTGGACAAGATGGAGTTCGCGGCGCGCTGCACGGTCGAGGACGATCTGGAAGCCATCCTGGCTATCAATCCGGACGTGATCGGCCTTTCCTGCGCCTCGCAGAATTACGGCCTGGCGATCGAACGCGCGCGACTCTTGCGGCAACGCACCGGCGCGAAGCTGGTTTTGGGTGGCGCGCACATCTCCTGTCTGCCGGAAAGCCTGGATCCGGCGTTTCATTGCGGCGTGGTCGGCGAGGGCGAGGACACGTTTCATCACCTGATGCGCGTGCTGGAAAAAACCGGCGACCTGGCGCCCGCCGATCTGGCCGAGGTTTACGGCTTGGTCTATTGGCGGGACGGCCGCCTCGTCCGCACCGAGGACCGCGCGCCGATCGACCCGCTCGATTCCGTCCCGCCGCCCGACCGGTCGATTCTGCCGCCGGCGCGGTTGACGCACCTCATGACCGGCCGCGGCTGCCCCTACGACTGCCGGTTTTGCGCCAGTAACCGCATGTGGGGCGGTTATCGCGGCTTCAGCGCCGAGCGCGTGGCCGCCGAACTGATCGATTTGATCGAAGACGGCCACCGGCGCATCTACATTCACGACGACCTGTTCGTCGCCGATCCGTACCGCCTGATCCAGGTGGCCGATATCCTCGAGGAAAAGGAACTGCTGGGCGCGGCCGAACTCAGTTGCACCGTCCGCGCCGACCTGGTGGACGACGACCTGTGCGAGATTCTCTTTCGCCTCGGCGTCACCGCGGTCACCTTCGGCTTCGAAAGCGCCGACGACGACACCCTTGAACGCTTAAACAAGCGGCAGACGGTCGACCAGGCGCGCGCGACCCTGGCCACGCTCGACCGTTACGGCATCGAATGCGCCGTTTCGGCCATCGTCGGCGAACCGGAAGAAACGCTGGAATCCATCCGCGCCACCTATCAGTTCCTGGCCGACGAGGCGGTGCGCGGCCGGCTTTCCGAGGGCGAGGTGAATATCCTGGCGCCGTTCCCCGGCACCGAATATTGGGACCGCGCGGTGAAGCTCGGCCTGGTCGGCGACCCGCTAAAATTCGATTGGTCCCGAGTGGGTTCGCCGTGGCGCGGGCTGTTGCTCAATCCGCTGATTGCGAAGGAGGCGGCGCGTCTGATCGGTTGGGATCATCGCCTGCGGGGGATTTTCGCGGCGCTGGCGCGGCCGTTGGTGTTGCTGGCGACCGACGAGGCCGACCTCGATCTGGACATCGATCCGCGGCTGGTCCGGGCGATTTTCCTGTTGTCCGATGAGGAAGGCGTCGCGGAAGTGGTTTCGGAGGGCGAGGTGACCCTGCTGCGATACGGGCCCGACGAATTTCTCGACGAGTTGGCCCGCCTGGCCGACGAATACGGCGACTCGCCCCTGGTGCTGTTCGCGCCGGAACCGGAGCAGGCGACGATGGCGGTCATCCGCGCCTGCAAACTCGGCGCGACCCTGCTCGGCAAACCGTTCGTGCGATCGCGCACCGGCGAGTTTCCGCTGATGGCTCGTTTGCAAAATGCGCTCGGCCTGGGCGGCGATCCGTTTCTCAGCCTCGTGGCCGGCGATGATGAATTCCTGCCGGAGATGGCGATCGCGGAACCGGCCAAACTGCGCGAATTGCCTTACAGCGACCTGGCCAAACCGGTTCCGCATACCGAGGATGCCGTCAAGCTGCTCGATCGGTATGCGGCGGAACTGCAGGCGCGCCGCAAGGAAGCCTTCGAATCCGCGATGCGAGAGCAGGAAAAAATCCGTCCGGTTCCTTCCGAGGAAGAAGAATACGAGGATGATATAGAGGAATTTTAGCTAGTTATAAATAAATTCATCCGCCTTCAATCATTTCTGTAAAGTATCCGCCGCCCTGTTCCGATTAGAATATATAGAAGATATAGAAGGGGGTGGATGAAAATGTCTCTGCTTCAGGCAATCAATAATGCGGTGTCGGGCATTCGTGTCGCCGGCGTCAGCGCCGAAAAAGCGGCCAGTGGGATTTCTCAATTTGGCATCAGCTCCAAGCAGGATACCATGCCGCAAGACATAGTGTCCTTGAAGATCGCCAAGGCTTCCGTCGAAGCGGATGTTGCGGTCGTGCGCAAAACCCAGGAAATGCATCAGGCTTTGCTCGATCTGGTGGTGTAAAAGCCATCATTTACCGGCTTTAAATTTCTTTAATACCCAATGAAAAAAATGTTTAAAAATGGACAGGATACTTCTGAACCGTTTATCCAATGTTTGATCATAATACTTGACTTTCGTTTCGGTTCTTATTCTATTATCCGGCGAAAATTCAGTACTTATTGTCATTGAACTTAAGTTATCATTAATTCTTTTATTTTCAATTATCAACTCAACATCATCGGAGATCATTTGTTTCCGCATTTTACTAAAATAGTCGGCCTCTTTGCAATAAGGCCCAATTTCGTTGTTGGATAAAAATATTGTGTTGTCAGAATCATTATTAGAATCAGGATCTTCCTCTTTTTGACTTATCATTTTAGTTCGGTCTTCAATACGGGAAATGCCGTCTTGTTTCGAAGTGAAAAAAAACTTCGATTGCTCTTCTTCAATCCGGCTTTTCCTGGTCATTAGTCTATTCTCCCGCGCTCACTTCGACATTATCTTTAATCAGCATAAATCCAGAAAAAATAGTAACGAAAACACGTCCAAATCCAAGGATGGATAAATAGCCAATGGTGTTGGATGAAAAAGCAAGAAATATCGATTGAATGAAACGAATGAAAAAGACATATTCAATCATTTCTGGTGTTGTCAAGAATATTTTCCCTTTTCAGTAATCGTGTTTTCTACTAAAGCTAGACCATGTGGAATGGGGACAGACTATATTGTACATCCAGGTGGTAAAAGGATAATTGGGGATTTAGCCGTGCGGGTTAAAGTGAATATATTCAGACAAGACAGATAGGTGATAGATATGAAAACATACTGACCCCCTTTGAAGGCGAGACACCTGATAGAGTGATGTTGGGTCGTGTTGCGGTTGCGACGGACGGAGGCCGGAGGCCGACGGGAGCCGCAACCGCGACGGCCGCACCACCCGGGGGTATCGATGTCCAAGGAA
>JAAYVF010000114.1 GCA_012517325.1 Myxococcales bacterium
CACCGACACAGGATCGCGGCTGCCAAGCCGCTCTTACGCCGACACAGGATCGCGGCTGCCAAGCCGCTCTTACGCCGACACACGATCGCGGCTGCCAAGCCGCTCTTACACCGACCGCTATTAATCCGCGTAGCGATACCGAAACGCGCCCAGCGAGGAGCCGAAGACCAGGTATGGCGAACCGGGCGCGATGTGCAGCGATCGCACGCGCGGGCCGGCCGCGATCGTGCGCTCGATTTTCAGTTCCGGCGCCGCCAATTGGTGAATGCGGCCGTTGAGGTAATTGGCCGCGAAGAGCGTGTTCTTGTCCGGTGTCAGGCGTAAAAACCTGATGCCGGGTTCCAGTTCCAATTTTTGTTCGATGCGGCCGTTGTCGAGGTTGACCCGCCAGATTTCGCCGGTCGAAAAGGCGCTGACGTACAATCGGCGACGAGGCGCGTCGATTTCCAGCCGGATTTGAAACGAGGGCACCGCCAGTTCGCGTTTCGTCGCGCCGGTCGCGGGGTCGATCCAGCGGACGCGCCGGAGCGTGGCGGCGATCAGGTCGCCGGTCGTCTCGTCGCGCACGGCGTCGCGGCTGGCGCGGCTGTCGAGAAAGCGGCCCGCGCCTTCGCCACCGGCTGAAAAAACGCCGATGTCGCGCGTGAAGTCGTCGCCGGTCAAGGCAATGTCCGCCGTTTCGTCGAGCCAGACGTTGGTGAAGGCGCGGTCGAGCGAAGGCGTGGCCGCGGCGATCGCCAGGTCGTCGCCGTTCAACCAGACCAGCCGCCGGCGCGCGTAGTCGCCCACCAGCAGTCGCCTGGCCGCCGGCGCGTAAGCCAGACCGTCGCCGGTGGTGCCCGTGAAGACGACCTGGGGCGACGAGCCATTCCGATCGATGGCCACCAGCCTCGACGAGCCACCGATCAACACGCGCGCGCCGCCGAAATCCTCGGCCGCGAAACGGATCTGCTTGCCGATCAGCGACCAGGCCTGGCGGCTACCGCGCTGGTCCGGCGTCAGAATCGCCGTCACGCGGTCCTGCTTTTTAATCTCGCCCAGCAGCGACGGATCACCGTGGTAGTAAAAAAGTTCGATCCGCGCCAGCAGCAGCGCCACCGCGCCCGCCGCCAGCAGCGCCGTCCGGCCGATTCGCTTGGGCGAAAGACGGAGGAAAGCCGGCGCGGTCAGCGCAATGGCCAGCAGGGTCAACGCAATGACCAAATAGGACCGGTCTTTCACCACAAACGGGTAGGCGGCCGCGAGATAAAAAAGTGACGGCCATCGGCGTCGTTCTCCGAAGGCAAAAAGCAGGCCGCCCAGCGCGGCGACCGTCAGCGCCCAGACGAGGAGAAACGAGCGGTCCAGCAGCCAGACGAAATAGCCAAAAAACAACAGGTTCGCGGCCACCACGGCGTAATAGAGCAGGCCGCCCAGCCGGTAGGCGCGCGGCGCGAACCGCGGCAGAGCCACGCGGCCGGCGATCAGCAGCGCCACCCCGGCCAGAATCCACAGTGGATGAATCGGTTGAAAGAAAACGAAAATGTCGAACGGCAGCAGGTGGACGAAATAGCACGGGGCCAGCGCCAGGGCGACGATCAGGCGATGAGACTCCGAAACCTCCCGTTTCGGGGATGCCGCGATATCCTGGGTCATGCCGACGCCTATATTTTTGAGGGTGTGTCATTACTTAGCGTGAACCGGCAACCGGCGTCAATGTAGAAAACCGGCCTCCCGCCGGCCGAATTTCGACCTTGCCGAGCCTCGCCCGACCGCCTAAACTTGGCCGCACAATTTAGCCGAAGGGCGGATTACCATGACGGCAAGTGCAAAGACGGACGCGACATTCGCTTCGGTGATCGATCCCGAACTGGTCCGAAAACTCGATGAACTCTGTTACCCGAAAAGCGTCGCCATCATCGGCGCCAGCGAACAATTCATCAAATGGGGCAGCATGCTCACCGCCAACCTGATTCACGGCGGTTTCGCGGGCGCGGTCTACCCGATTCATCCCAAGGCCAAGACCATCCTGGGCCGGACGGCCTATCCGACCCTGCAAGCGTGCCCCGGTCCGGTGGACCTGGCGTTCATCACGGTGCCGAAAGAGAAAGTGCTGCCGTCGATCGACGAATGCGCGGCGGTCGGCGTGAAAAACCTGGTGATCGTAACCAGCGGGTTCAGCGAGACGGGCGCCGCGGGCGCGGAACTGGAACGGGAAGTCGTGGCGAAGGCGCGGGCCGCCGGCATGCGGCTGCTCGGGCCCAACACGATGGGCATGATCTCCACCCGACAGAAGCTGTGCATGACCGGTTCGGTCGCCACGCCTTTGGCGGGCGGCATCAGCATGATCAGCCAGAGCGGCAATCTCGGGGCGCAGGTCATGATGTGGGCCGAGGAACAGGACGTCGGCGTGAACAAGTTCTTCGGCTCGGGCAACGAAGCCGATCTGACTTGTACCGATCTGCTCGCCTACCTGGGGCAGGACGATTCGACCACGGCGATCCTGGCCTACCTCGAGGGCGTGGACAACGGCCAGCGCTTCCTGCGCGTCGCCCACGACGTCGCCCTGCGCAAGCCGATCGTGCTTCTGAAGAGCGGCCGCACCGACGAGGGCGCCCGCGCGGCGGCCAGCCACACCGGCGCGCTCTCCGGCAGCAACGAGATCTGGCGCGGCGCGATGCGCCAGGCGGGCGTCATCCTGGTCAAGCACCCGATGGACCTCATCGACGGCGCCGCTGGCCTCGAAAATCTGCCGATGCCGGAGGGCAACCGCGTTTGCGTCATCACCCTCGGCGGCGGCTGGGGCGTGGTCGCCACCGATCTGTGCAACGAATACAGCCTGACGCTGCCGTCGTTGCCCGCCGACATCATTGCCAAGCTCGACGGCATCCTGCCGTCGTTCTGGAGCCGCTCCAACCCGGTCGACCTGGTCGGCCAGGTCGATCCGGTGCTTTACTCGACGGCGCTGGAACTGGCGATGCAATCCCCGGCTTTCGACGCGGTGATCACGCTCGGCCTGATCGGCTCGTCGTCGTTTGCTTACGAAATCGCCGAAGCGGCGCACTCCATCGCGCCGGAAACGGTCAGCGACGAGACCCTGACGCAGTTCGCCGGCATCCGCGATTCTTTCGAAATGATGTTCCGCAAGGACATCGCCCGGATGGTCAAACAGTACGGCAAGCCGGTGGTCAACGTGTCGCTCGACAAGCGGCACAACCGGGTGATCCTGCCGGTGGACGGCGGCGAGAAGATCGTCGCGTTCAACACGCCGGAAAAAGCGGTGCGGGTTCTGGCCGGCATGACGCTGTACCAGTGGTGGCGCAAGCAGAACCTGAAGCGCGGCTGAGCGGCCGGATCAATCCTCGTCCATTTCTTCCGTTTCCGGCGGATTTTCGCCGTGCAGCGCCGCTAGGCGCGCCTCGAAATCCGCGGGCAACGGGCATTCCACGAAAAGCGGCCGGCGGGTGCGCGGATGCGGCAATTCGATCGTCGCGGCGTGCAGCCAAAAGCGCTTGTCCGGTTCCGGCGGCCCGCCGTACACGGTGTCTCCCAACAGCGGATGGCCGGCTTCTTTCAAGTGGGCGCGCACCTGGTGCATCGCGCCGGTATGGCAGACGGCCCGTACGAGCGCGGCGTGCGCAAAGTGTTCGAGGGTTTCGAATTCGGTGGCCGCCGGCACGGCGCCGCGGCCTTTTTTCTCGTCGGTGACGACATGCGCCGCGCGGCGCGTGGGATGGGCGATCGGCGCTTCGATGCGAAAGCGGTCCGGCGGCGAGCCGGCGCAGAGCGCGAGATACTCTTTTTTGATTTCGTGCAGGTCGAACGCCAGGCGCACGGCTTTGAAAATCGGCTGCTTTTTCGCGGCCAGCAGCACGCCGGAAGTCCAGAAATCCAACCGGTGGCAAAGCCCCGGCTCGAGCGGCGAGAAACCGACCGCCGCCATCTCCGGAAAGCGCGCCAGCAGGAACTGCGCCAGGGTGCCGCGTTCGCCGCCGCGTTGGGGCGCGCTGTGCACGCCGCCCGGTTTGATGACCGCCGCCAGGTCGTCGTCTTCGTAAAGCACCGCGAGAAAATGCGTTTCGTCGGGCGAGGCCGCCAGCACCGTGGTCGGCCGGTCGATGGCGACCGTCTGCCCGGCGCTGACGAGAAACGCCTTGGTGATCACGAGGCGATCATCGACCCGCACCGCGCCCGATTCAATCAGCGCGGCGGCCTTTTTCCGCGACAGGTCCGGATGGCAATTGGCCAGGAAGACGTCCAAGCGCGTCTGGTGATATTCCGGACTGACCGGCAGGTTCATGAGCTGTATCGGCATGTTCCTCGTCCCGTTTCGTTGCCCGGCCATGATTCACGAAAACGGCGTCCGGTCAATCCAGGCTTTGAATGACCCGTCGCAGGCGGGCGGTGACCTCCCGGGCGATTTCGGTCATTTTTTCGTTGTCGATCGAACTCATCGCTTCGAGCGGGTTGATCGCCGCGACCACGGTCTTGGCGCCTTCCCGGTAAACGATGACGTTGCAGGGCAGAAACAACCCGATTTCCTTTTCCGCCTGGATGGCCTGGTAGGCGAAGGCGGGCAGGCAGGCGCCGAGAATCAGGTACGGATCGATTTCCACGCTCAATTTTTCATTCAGTTTTTCCTTCAGGTCGATCTTGGTGATGATGCCGAACCCTTCCTTGGCCAGCGCCGCGGTGACCTTGGCCAACGCGTCGTCGAGGGGCAGCGACAATTCGCTGCGAATCGAATAGTTAGGCGTGGTCATGGCGGTTTCCTTACAAAGGCTTGCGGAAAACGTGGTAACGCCGGAAACGATTGTCAACCGCCGCGACGAAACGGGCGTCGGTTCGCGGTTTTTGCGCCGCTTGTTGCGGCAAATGCCTCGACAAGCTATAGTTCGACAAATTTTGACAACAGGGCGTTGCGGACCGGACCGATGCATCAACCTTTAAGAATCGTGCACCTCATCGCGTTTTGCCTGATGGGCATTTCCTTTTTCCTGGGTGTGCGGTCGGCACAGGCCGATCCGCTGGATACCTACGGCTTCGGCACGCGCGCTATCGGCATGGGCGGCGCCTTCACCGGCCTGGCCGACGATTACTCGGCCGTCTTCTACAATCCGGCCGGCATGGCGTACACGGAAGACACCCACCTGGCGTTCGGCTACATCACCGCCCGCGATTACTTCGATCTGAACCTCGAACCCGCGCCCGGCACCTCCAAGCGCGAAGCGAACGACCTGAACAAGCTGGAGCGGCGCCGCACCAACATCGACGACACCAACGGCTACTACGTCGGCTTCACCTCGCGGCTCAACAAATACCTGGCCTTGGGCATGCTGGCCTATCTGCCGACCGACGTGGTGATCCGGTTGCATCCGATCGACACCCATCTGCCGTCGTTCATCATGTACGAAAACCGCGTCAAGCGCGGCGAGACCTACGTCGGCTTCTCCTTCATGCCGATTCCCGCGTTCAGCGTGGGCGGCGGCGTCAGTATTTTCGCCAACAGCAAGGGCACGTTTTCCATTCCGGTCAAGATGGAGGGCGGCGACCTGACCTCGCAGACCAATTCCGAGGCGCAGAAACTCGACATTCCTTCCGACCTGACCCTCGATTTTCCGTTCAGCTACACGCCGTACGCCGGCGTCATGGTGCGGCCCTTCGAATGGCTGCGCCTGGGCGCTTCCTACCGCGGTTCGTTTCAGTGGGACGTGACGGTCGACGTGCGGGCGCGGCTCGACCTGGAAAATTACACGATCAACCTGTCGGAACTGGATCAAATCGCGCCGGGCCTGCTGCCGCTCAAGGGAACCGTGGAAATCCGCGCGCCGGCCTTGGGCAACCGCGTGTTGCGTGTGCCACTGGAACTCGACGGACTCGACGGCTCGCTGGTCGTCAACGCCTCGCTGCCGATCCGCGTCGTGGCCGACATGAGCGATCACTGGAAACCGCAGGAGGCCGCGTTCGGCGCCTCGGCGAAGATCGGCGACGCCTGGACGCTGACCAGCGACGTCACCTGGTACGACTGGTCGGAATATCCGGCGCCCGACCTGCGGCTGACGGTCGACGATTTCACCGTCAAGCTTTCGACCCTGCCCACGACCCTGCAGGCGCGCCTGCGGACGCTGTCGGTGCCGATCATCGGCACGGTGGGGCCGTTGCCGCCGGTGCAGGTCGCCGTGCCCGGATTACGCACCGCCCTCAAATTGCGCCTGCCCTCGAAGGCGATCATCAAACCCCGGACGCACGACATTTTCGTTCCCCGCCTCGGCGTCGAGCACCACTTTTCGCCGATCTCCGGTGTGCTCTGGGTGCAGGAAATGCAGTTCGCCGCGCGGGCCGGCTACAGTTATCAGCCGTCACCCTTCGAGCCCGAAAGAGGGTACGTCAATCTGGTGGACACCGACAAACACGTCGCCAGCGTCGGCGCGGGAGTGACCTTCAACCGCAATCTTTCCCTCGATGCCTATGGACAGTATCATTACCTCGTGCCGATTCGCATCGAGAAGGACCTGGTGGATTCCGACTATCCCTTCGACGCGATCGAGGCGAGCGGCTATGTTCTATCCACCGGCGTGAGCATGTCGTACCGCTGGTGAGCGATTCCGGGAGGCCGATGATGAGCGAGAAAAAAAGTTTGCCCGAGCGCCTTAAAAAAAACCTGACCAAACGGGCGATGAAATACCTCAGTACGCCGGAAGGCATGAAGAAATTCCAACAACTGCTGGAGTCCAAAAAGCGCGCCGACCGGTTCCTGGGCGCGATTTACGGCCTCGCGGGTCTGCCCAACCTCGCCGACAAGCAACAGGTCGAATGGGCCGTCGATCGGCAAGCCAAACGCCTGCGCGATCTGTCGGGGCAGGTGGAGAAAGTCGAGAACCTGCTGAAACGCCTGGAAGGGCTGCTCGACGAAGCCCCGGCCAAAGCGCCCGTTCCGGCGCCGGAACCCGTCGTGGCGCCGCCGCCTCCGCCGCCGGTCGTCGAAGCGCCGGTCGTCGAAGCGCCGGTCGTCGAACGGCCGGTCGTGAAAAAGCCGATCGACAAGCCGCGCGTCGCGAAGGCCCCGGCCAAACCGAAACCGGCCGCCAAGGTTCCCGAGAAAAAAGCCGTCGCTCCGAAAAAAACCGCGAAAAAAGCCGCGCCGGCCAAACCCAAGCCCAAGCCGGCCAAGCGCCCGAAACCGCTGGGCGCCGTCCCGCAAAAAACGTTGCTGTCCGGCAGCAAAAGCCTGCTGGATCTGAATTTTAAAAAGAAGAAGTAGGAACATCCCGACCGCGGCGCTTCCACATTTTCGTCATTCGGAGGCTTTGCCAAGGTAGGAGCGGCTTAGCAGCCGCGATACTTTCATCGATCCTTGGTAGGAGCGCCTTTTCAGGCGCGATCCGGTATCGCACCCGGAAGGGTGCTCCTACGGATGAAAACCCTCGCCGTCTTTTCGTGCCGCTGATATTCGAAAAAGCTTATCCGTGCGGATGACGAATGCTTCGCCGGCCTACCGAAGGTCAACGTCCGCTTCAGGCCGGCAAACGCCGCACTTGCTTCTCGATGTGGCGGCGAATCTTTTCGTAATTCACCGGCGGACCCGCAAACACCGGCTTGCCGTTGATGAAAATCTCGTCGGAGCGGCCCCATTCGGCCATGGCGGTATGTTCCGAAACGTCGATTTCACGGTACACGACCCAATCGCCGAACTCGGCGGCGGCGCGGCGGGCGCGTTCGAGGTTGAGGTTTCCGACCATACACCAGCCGTTGACGAAGGCGGTCACGGTGACCTTGCCCGGCACGTTCGCGGGTAACTCCCGGCGCGGCCGGAACCAACGCGGCTTTTGCGCCTCGGCGGTGAACGGCTTCCAGACCAGCAGCGAAACGCCGTTCCGATCCGCTTTTTGATAGCCGTGCTTTTTGAACCACGAGGCCTTCATCCAAACCGGAATCCATAACCCCCAAGCGGCCATCCCCGTGGCGCCGAGCGCGCGGGCGTCGGCTTCGGCGGCCGCGAGCAGCGCGCGGCCCATGCCGTGCCCTTGAAAATTGCCGCGGCCCGTCTTATGGCCGTGCACCCAGATGCAGGGAATGAAGTAGAGCCCCCGGCCGTCGACGGTCGATTGCTCGATGGGAAGGTATTGGATCATGCCGCCGACCATGCCGTTGTCATCCACCGCGAGTTTGGCGCACAGGCCGCGGGCGAGAAAGCGATCGATCCAGCAGGCGCGGCGCGGTCCGGCATCCTTCGCCTCGGTCGATTCTTCTTCGAGGCAGCAGGCGAACTGCGCTTTGTGCTCGGCCGCGAGTTCAATGATTTTCATGAGTAAATTGTAGGCGCGGCTCGCCGCGACGTAAAGGCGAGCGACCTGAAAGAAAAGCGATTCAGAGAAAACGGATCACGGCGCGGTTGCCGGTCTGTTCCCAATAGCCCTCGGGTAAAAGGCGTTCGTAAAGCCAGCGGGCGTTTTTCGGCTCGGCGGGTCGCGGGGTAAAATCCGTTTTCAGGTTGTTGTTGAAAAACGGGATGATGGTGATCGACTTGAGTCCGCGCCGCGTCCATTCGACCTTGGTCACCCAACTGTAATCGAAGCGCAGATTGCGGGGGCCCTTCTCCAGTTCGATTTGGCGGATGCCGTGGAAGATGAAATTGCCGATCGAGTACAGGACCGGTACGCCGCGTATGATCTCCATGGTCTGCGGGATATGCGGATGGTGCCCGATCACCAGATCGGCGCCTGCGTCCACGGTGATTTGGGCGTATTTTTTTTCTTCATCGCTGATTTTCGATTTGTTGCATTCGCCCCAGTGCGGCAGGGCGACGACGAAATCGGCTTTTTTCTTCGCTTTCTTGATGGCCTTGCTCCAGGGTTTTCGCTCCAGCGGCGCCACGCCCGCCAGCTCGTCGGTCGCCAGCAGTTGCCATTTGCGCGGCCGGCAGCCGGCGACGACGGCCACCTTGTACCCGTTCTTTTCGAGGATGAGCGGTTCCGTGGCTTGGGCCAGGTTCTCGCCGGCGCCGAAGGTTTTGATTCCGGCCGCGTGCAAATATTTCAAGGTGGAATCCAGGCCGGGCTTGCCGAAATCCATCTGATGGTTGTTGGCCAGGCCGACGATCGTCACCCCTTCGTCCTGCAGTGCGGTCGCGACTTCCGGCGGTTGGCGGGGACGGCGCTTGGGGAAAATGCTTGGCGTTTCGGGATCGGTAATCGGGCTTTCCAGATTCGGGATGAAAAAATCGGTGTCCTTGATGACCGGTCGCACGTTGGCAAACGCGGCGTGATACCCGTTCTTTTCGATCCACGGATAGGATTGAACGGCCAGACCCAGACCCAGGTCGCCGGCGAAGGTGACGGTGAGAATCGTGGCGTCGTCGATGGGAGATTGATGGTCAGGTGAGCGACCACAGCCGGCGATGAACAGAATCATGCCGGTCAAAATAATCCGTCCGAGGCGCGACTGCCTTTTATTATTCCAATTCATAGAAAGAAAGATAGCACAATCGTAATTATTAATCCTGGGGAAAAAACAAACGACCGGCCGGCAACGCCGCGGCGGCGGTTGCTATTTTTTCAGCGGATAGAACAGGAACGCGACGAAGGCCAGCAGGGCGATGCCGCCGCTGGCGAAGGCGCACAGCTTGATGCCGGCGGGGTTGGCGACGGTGTTGCCGTAGTGTGTGAACAGCAAGCCCATGATCCACGGCGCCAGGCCGATCGGCAGCTTGCCGATCAGGCTTTCCATGCCGTTGTACATCGCCTCGCGCCGGTAGCCGGTGATCTTTTCGTCGTAGTCCATCACGTCGGCGAGGATCGTGCGCGGTACGACCAAAAACACCGACACGAACGGCGCGGCGAAAAACAGCACGACGCCCATGAAGAGCAGCGGCGGCACGCCGGGCAGGGCGCTGGAAAAATACAATAGGCCGATGACCACGCTCATCGCGAAGCAGCAAACGAGGTAGACGATCCGGCGCGGGTATTTGCCGGTGATCCAGTTGACCAGCGGCAGACAGAGCATGGCCAGCAGCATCAGGGCGCCCAGCAGCGCCCCTGCGATGCCCTCGGTCGAACCGGCGATGACCGTTGCCTGGTAGGGCAGCATGGCGATGATCAGCGTCGTGGAGGTGTTGACCGCGGCGACCGAGAGCAGGTAGGGCAGGAAGGCCGGGTTTTTCAGCGTCTGCCAACCGGACCGCCAGATGCTGTAAGGGATTTCCTTCTTTTCGTTGTAAGGCGTTTCGCGGATGTAACGCAGGGTGGGCAGATAGCCCAACAGGCAAAGCGCGCCGCCCAGCAGCCCGACCACCATGTAGGGGTTGAGCTTCAGGCCGAGGAAAAGCACGCCGCCGGCCAGCGCCGAAATCAGCGCGCCGGCCGCGAACGAAAGCAGCGTGCCGACGCCCTGGGTGACCGACATCAACGAACTGACGCTCATCCGGCCTTTTTCGGTCTGCCAGATCTCCGGCATGATCGCCAGAAACGGGTTCACCACCGCCGTGAACGAAAGAAAGTAAATTAGGACGGTACCGAACATCCAGGCGACGTTGAACGGCGACTCGCCGTGAACCGGCGGAAACCACAGCAGCACGAACGACAAGGCCAGCACCGGCGCGCCGAACAGGATGTACGGCAGGCGGCGGCCCCAGCGACTGCGGGTGCGGTCCGAAAAGTGGCCCACGGTCGGATCGGCCAGCGCCGAGGGGATATTGAGCAGGAACATCAAAAAACCGAAGGTCGCCGGGTTGATATAAGTGACGGCGCCGGAATCCGCGGGCGGGCAGTAATAGTACATCAGCCAGGCGCCCATGATGCCGGAAAGCAATCCCGAGGGAAACAAACCGAAGGAATAGGCGAATTGCGTTTTGAAACCCGGATCGCCGCCGGCGGCGGCCAGTTCTTTTTCGGTCATCGATGCGGCTCGTGGGTAAGGGTTTGCGAAACCGGATGCAACGATCGACTTGGTCTTTCTCTAATGAGTGATCGCGGCGGTTTCGTCAAGGGCGGGATGCGGCTTCCTCGTCGAACTCGGCGGCGCGCGTCGGAAAATTGTCGAACGGCAATCGTGGCGGCCGTTGGAGTAGCGTTGTCGCAACGCTGCGAAATCCGTCTGGTCGATCGGTGATCGTCAATTCATACCGGCTGTAGTCGAGGATCACAATCGGCATGGTTTTATTTTTTTTCGGCCAGACCCAATTGACGATCCGCTGATTCATCCGCCGGAAATTCCACTGCACTTTCAGGGTGTATTTGCCGGCAGGTAGACCCGCCAGCGGCAGGGTCAATCGATCCTCCGTCGAACCGAACGGCTCCAACACCCGTTTGTCGATGGTCTTGGCGGCGCGCCAGAACTCGTGCTTCAACAAAGGCTTTCCCTCTGCGTCGATGATCCCGCGGCTGCCTAAGATCGGCGCGGTCGGATCGACGAACCGATACGGATCCAGCCCTCCAAGATGGTAGACTTCATTTCCCGTCGCGTCCTGCAGGACGGCTTCCAACCAAATTTCCTGAACGTCGATCGGGCCGGAAGGAAAATTGTGCCCGACACGGACGTTGGTGGTTTTTGTCTTGATCTGCAGTGCGCCGTCCGCCTCGGTGTTCGCCGGGATATCGACGGCAAGGTCGATGATGGGCCCGCCGGCAAGAAAATAAACGCCAGTCTTGTACCGCCGGATTTCTTCCGGGGTGTACAGCGTCAAGGCGTTGGGTCTTCGGTTGGGATTTTTTCGGAATAGATAGAGGCGCGGATCGGCGAGGATCTGATAGCTGCCGAAACGCAAATCACCCGCCAGATAACGCGCCGACCATTGGTTGAAATCCATGACCGACAGTTTTTCGCTCTCGGGGATGTCGGCCGAAACGAGCAAATCCGTGTTGATGCCCATGATGCGATGGTCAAAAAATAGATAACCGTTTTCATCCATCTGAAAACGGGGCAGATGGCAATCGACACAGTTTTGGTGATCGGCCCAGGGCGATTTGCGCCATTGCTCGAACAAGGTATGCAAATGGAACGAATCGCCGCCACTTACTTCCTGGGGCACCGTCACCAGATGACAGGTTACGCAGTATTCGCCCGGTCGATACAAACCTTTCCGGCGATAATTTCGCAGATGGCGGCGGATATCCAGGTGCAGCGCCAGGTCATGCTGCCGGCGGGCTTCGGTTTTTTCCGGCGCGCCGTCATCCGGATAGGATTCGGGCTCCCGAACGGTATAGAGTCCATTGCCGCGAACCGCGTCGTAATCGGTGATTAAATGGCAAGCCTTGCAGGAAATGCCTTCGGGGTTGTTGATTTCGCCGCTGGCGTATTTCTGTTCGGTGTCGAGCGAGAAGGCGCCAACCGGATCGTGGCAATTGATGCAGGTGCGCACGTATTCGGTGCCTTCCATTTCGATGTAAACCTGAACGACCTTGCGGAAAAACTGGTTGTTCACCGCGAAACGGTGGGAAGAACCGCGCCATTGTTCGACTAACGTGTCATGACAACCGGTCCCGGAACAGGAAGCGGACTCCGTCAGGTGACGAGCGGCAAGCGGCCGAAGTTTTGGCACGTCTTGCTGTCGTTCGACGGTGCGATGAACCTGGGGATATTTCAAATCGGTTTCATCGCCGCGCCAGACATTTTTCAGGTAGAACAGCGAGCTGGTCAATGCCACGAACGCCGCCAATCCCAGCCAGACCCATTTTCCCTGGGAATGCGGCAGGTGGTGAATTTGCCGGATCAAGAACCAGGAGACGAGAAACGGCAGGGTCAAACCGTGGATTTTGTGATAGGTCAGCAGGAACGGTAGGCAACCCAGCGTAATGAACAACCCGGTCATCATGCATTGCAATAAAATGGCGTAATCAAGGAACCAGGAGCGCCATTTTTTCCGGTCAATTGGGCTCACCCCCATTTTTTTCAATTGGTAAGAGGTGAGGAACCAATCGAGGATCAGCATCAAGGTGGTCCAACCCAACAGCATCTCGCCGGTCAATGGCAACCAATTGCTGGCCAGGATTGACAGGTAAAGCGGGATTTTCAGGATCGTCGGCGGCCAACCGAGATGTCGCCGAAAACGTTGAAATGCCAGCAATACCAGAAGCAACTGATCCGCCATCCCGAAACCCATGTGGATCAGCACGAGCGAAAAATAAAGGTGGGTCGGCTGGTGAAAAAACAGCAACGAAAAACCGCTGAACATGGTCAACACAAGCAAACACAAAAACACCAGAATAAAAAAATTCACCCGCCCGCCAAAATGATAGGCGGTTCTGATGGTCAGTTGATTGATTTGGCGTTTAATGAAAAACGTGAATGAAAATTCGCGGCGGTGATGATGCATCGAAGTTGTAATCTTTTTTTTCTCACTGATAAGCCATTGTCCCGACTCGCTTAATATACGGTGAAAGCCTCTTCTTTTTCAAGTGATTCGCTTTGTGAAACGTGAAAATGCCGACGAATGTCGCCAGGCTCATTGACTTGATAACGCAACGTGTTACAAAGTTCGAATCTTTCATTTTTGGGAGGCCGTGATGGCGGAAGCGCTCGGTGGCTGGAAAAGATCGATCTATGGCGGGCAATTGCGCGCCGAACACGACGGGCAGACCCATACCCTGATGGGCTGGGTGCAGCGCCGCCGCGATCTGGGCGCCTTGATTTTCATTACCCTGCGCGACCGCGAAGGCCTCGTGCAGATCGTCTTCAATCCCGAACTCAACCCCGTGCTGCACGAAAAAGCCAAGGCCCTGCGGCCTGAATTTGTCGTCGCGATCAAAGGGCAGGTTCATCGCCGTCCGGAAGGCCAGGAAAACAAGGACATGGCCACCGGCGCGGTGGAAGTGACCGCCCTGGAGCTGAAGATCCTCAACGAGGCGCAGACCTCGCCGATTCCGATCGAGGACGAGATCGACACCAGCGAGGACGTGCGCCTGAAGTGGCGCTTCCTCGACCTACGCCGGCCGCGCGCGCAGAAGATCATCTTCCAGCGGCACCGGGCCTGCCAGATCGTCCGCCGCTACCTGAGCGAACAGGGCTTCATCGAGGTGGAAACCCCGGTGCTGGCCAAGACCACGCCCGAGGGCGCGCGCGACTACCTCGTGCCCAGCCGCGTGCATCCGGGCAAGTTCTACGCGCTGCCGCAAAGCCCGCAGCTCTTCAAGCAACTGTTGATGGTGTCGGGCTTCGACCGCTATTTCCAGATCGTCAAATGCTTCCGCGACGAGGATCTGCGCGCCGACCGGCAACCCGAATTCACCCAGATCGACATCGAAACCAGCTTTCTCGACCAGGACAGCCTGTTGCCGATCATGGAAAACCTGATGGCCGTGCTGCTGCGCGAGATGCGCGGCATCGAGCTGCGCCTGCCGTTCGATCGCCTGACCTTCGCCGAGGCCATGGCGCGCTACGGCTCCGACAAGCCCGACCGCCGGTTCGGCGCCGAGATTCACGACCTCGGCGGCCTGCTGAAAGGCTGCGAATTTTCCGTGTTCCAGAACGCCCTGGCCGCCGGCGGCGCGGTGCGCGGCATCGCCGTGACCGGCTCGTTCAGCCGCAAGCAGTCCGACGAATTGGCCGAGTTCGTGAAAATTTACGGCGCCAAGGGCCTGGTCGCGCTGAAAGTACAGGGCGGGCTGCTCGCCGGCGGCGCCGCCAAGTTCCTGACCGAGGACGCGCAGCGCGCGCTGATCGCCGAGTTCGGCGCGGCGGACGGCGACTCGATTTTCATCGTCGCCGACCGGCTGAAGGTCGTTGGCGACGCGCTGGGCGCCCTGCGGCTGCGTCTGGCCCAGGATCTGAAGCTGATCGACGAGAACCGCCACGATCTGTTCTGGGTCGTGGACTTTCCGTTGCTCGAATGGAACGAGGAGGATCAGCGTTTCTACGCGATGCATCACCCGTTCACCAGCCCCAAAGAGGAGGACCTCGCCTTGCTCGGAACCGATCCGGGCAGGGTCCGGGCAAATGCGTACGACATGGTGTGGAACGGGAATGAAATCGGCGGCGGCTCGATTCGTATTCACCGGGCCGAGGTGCAGAGCCAGATGTTCCGCGCCATCGGCATCGGCGAGGAGGAAGCGCGAAACAAATTCGGCTTCCTGCTCGAAGCCCTGTCGTACGGCACGCCGCCGCACGGCGGCCTCGCCTTCGGGCTGGACCGCATCATCATGCTGCTCACGGGTTCGACGTCGATCCGCGACGTGATCGCCTTCCCGAAAACGGCGAAGGCCGCGGACCTGATGACCGACTCGCCCAGCGAGGCCGGCCCGCAGCAATTGGACGAACTGCACATCGCGGTCAAAGAGAAAGGATAAACCGTCATGAGCCAATACGTTTATATAGCCGACGCCCACAAGCACGTCGGTGAAACCGTCACCTTCCGCGGCTGGCTGTACAACAAGCGCAGCTCCGGCAAACTGCATTTCCTGCAGGTGCGCGACGGCACCGAAACCGTGCAATGCGTCATGTTCAAGGGCGATTTCGACGAGGCGACCTTCAACGAGGCCGACAAGCTGCCCTACGAGTCGAGCCTGGAAGTGACCGGCGAAATCAAAGCCGACCAGCGCAGCCCGATCGGCGTCGAAATGGCGGTCAAGGAATTCAAGGTGATCAGCAAGGTCGTTCAGGAATTCCCCATCACCCTGAAAGACCACGGCGTCGATTTTCTGATGAACAACCGCCACCTCTGGATTCGCAGCCGGCGGCAGCACGCCATCCTGCGGGTGCGGCACACGATCGTGAAGGCGATCCGCGACTTCTTCGACGGGCACGGCTTCACGCTGGTCGACGCGCCGATCTTCACGCCCAACGCCTGCGAGGGCACGTCGAACCTGTTCGCGACCAACTATTTCGACGAAACGGCTTACCTCACCCAGAGCGGCCAGCTCTACATGGAACCGGCCTGCCAGGCCTTCGGCAAGGTCTATTGCTTCGGCCCGACGTTCCGCGCCGAAAAATCCAAGACCCGCCGCCACCTGACCGAATTCTGGATGGTCGAGCCCGAGGTCGCGTTCATGGACCTCAACGGCGACATGGACCTGATGGAGGAATTCGTCGAGTACATCGTCGCGCAATGCCTGGAACATCGAAAGCCGGAGTTGATCGCGTTGGAGCGGGATCTCGCCAAACTCGAGGCCGTCAAGCGGCCGTTCCCGCGGATGCACTACGACGAGGCGGTGGAAACCCTGAAAAAGGCCGGCGTCCCCTTCACGTGGGGCGACGATTTCGGCGGCGACGAGGAGACGGTGCTGGCCAGCCAACTCGACCGGCCGGTGATGGTGCATCATTATCCGGCGGTGGTGAAGGCCTTCTACATGAAGAAGGACGAGCAGCGTCCCGAACTGGCGTGCGGCGTCGACATGCTCGCTCCGGAAGGCTACGGCGAAATCATCGGTGGCGGCCAGCGCGAGGACGACATCGAGAAGCTGATCGCCGAGATCAAACACCACGAACTGCCGCAAGAGTACTTCGAGTGGTACCTCGACGTGCGCCGCTACGGTTCGGTGCCGCACGCGGGCTTCGGCCTGGGTGTCGAACGCACCGTCTCGTGGATCTGCGGCCTCAAGCACGTGCGCGAAACGATACCCTTCCCGCGCCTCATGGGGCGCCTGACGCCGTAGGGGAAAATTAATTTT
Source organism: Myxococcales bacterium (assembly GCA_012517325.1). Taxonomy (NCBI): domain Bacteria; kingdom Pseudomonadati; phylum Myxococcota; class Myxococcia; order Myxococcales; species Myxococcales bacterium. Next base: position 16,578 of record JAAYVF010000114.1, read on the forward strand.
GGTCAAGGGCAGGCGCGCGCCTGCCCTTTTTTGCGCCGCCGCAATGAAATCATCGGCAGTTTATTTTCCAAAAAGTGCCGACGTCGGACGATCGGGCGGAAATTCTTTTGGCGTTTGTCGCGCTTTTGGGTATATTTCAACGCCGTAAACATCCACTCAACGAGGATTGGGCAATGAAAAAGTACTATCTTCTCTTACTGGTATTGGCGTTATGTCTGAGTCTGGGTTTGGCAATCTCCTGTGGCGGCGACGATGACGACGACAACGATGATGCAACGGACGACGATGCCGCCGATGACGATGCCGCCGACGATGATGCGGCGGATGACGACGCCGCCGACGACGACGCGGCGGACGACGATGCGGCGGACGACGATGCCGCCGACGACGACGCGGCGGACGACGATGACGATGACGACGATAACGATGACGATGATACCACCGAATTGTTCTCGATCGATTTTTCGGATTATTCACTCGGTGATCTGCCGTCGCCGTGGCTGGTAACCGAAGCGGGCAACAGCTATATCGAAATTCTGGAAAACCCGACTGCCAAGGGCGGGGAGGGCAAACTCCTCGGCGTCGCCGGCGCCGATCTGGCCGGCAACGAGGCGTATGCCGCTTATCCTTTCACGCACACCTCGGATCACCTGGCGCTGGAATTCGACATTTACGCGCCGCCCAATCCGGGCGATGCAAATCTGCAATTGAACCAGGATGAAAGCACGCGAGCCGCCGTGTTCAGTCTGATCGGCGAGAACTCCCATATGATTCTCGATTACTTCACCGATACCCGGTTGTGCGGCGTTTACTCGCCTTCCACGTGGTATCGCATTCGCCTGGACGTGGATCTGGCGGACGCGACGGTGGACGTGTGGGCCAACGGCGTGATGACTTCGTGCGAGGATGTCCCCCTCAACCCGAATGCGACCATCACCTCGCTCGGCCGGTTTGTCATTGCGGATTACTCCGGCGTGGATGAGAGCGGGGTGCCGTACTTTGACAATTTCTTCGCCTACGAATGGAATTGAGACGGAACGGAAGACACCCATCGAACCGGGCAGGCGCGCGCCTGCCCTTTTTTGTGCCGGATTATCTTTAAAACCGACCGCCGTCGCTTGACACCAGTTAGCTGCCGAGCGCGGCGATGGACGATTCCGGCCGCGTTCCCGATCGACTGGCCGCGCCGGAAAAGAGAATAGTTGAGCGTGAACGGGTCAAGGTCTATCATGATGACGACTTAATACCCTACAACCAGAGAGAGCCATGAAGAAGTTTATTTTTTGCTCGATTTTGGCGGTGTTGTTTTTCGGTTTGGGATTGCTGCTTTCGTGCGCCGGCGGCGGCGACGATGACGACAACGACAACGACGATGCCGCCGACGATGACGCGGCGGACGACGATGCGGCCGATGATGACGCGGCCGGCGATGACGACGATACGGCTGACGAGTCGGGCACCTGGACCGATGCGGCGACCGGTTTGAACTGGCAGGTCACGCCGGCCGGCGATACCATGGGTTGGACCGAAGCCAAAGCCTATTGCCAGAATCTGGACCTCGGCAGCGGCGGTTGGCGGTTGCCGACGATCAGCGAATTGCGCACCCTGATCAAAGGCTGCGAGACCACCGAGACCAGCGGCACCTGCGGCGTGACCGATGAATGCACGAACTCTTCCTGCGCGGATGATTCCTGCTACGAATGCGAAGGTTGGGCCGGCCCGAACAACAGTTGCTACGGGACGCCGGACCTGCCGGATGAATGCGCGTGGTATTGGTCGTCGACGACCGTCGAGGACGAGGCCGGGCAGGCCTGGGTCATTTATTTTTCCAGCAGTTACCCGGAATATTCGCCGGGCAACGTCTCCTATTCCGTGCGCTGCGTGCGGTAGCCGAGCAACCGGTTCACCATTCCGGCCACGTTTCCTGCGGCGGGCGTGGCGCAACGAGCGGGTTACCCTTCGGACCCGGCCGGGTCATTGGTTCGGGATCGACGGCTCCACGATGTCGTATTGCAGCACCCGTTTGTAGACCTCCGTGCTTGCGGGGTGTTCGCCCCACCCACCGCAACGGTATTGGAATTCCGTATCACCCGTTTTGGCGACTGTCTTCACGGCTGTTTGAGCTTGTATTAGCTTAGCGACTTTGTCCCCTGTAACTGCTTAGCGATTATGTCCCCCATGAAGAAGGACATGATTTCGATGACTCCCAAGGAGTTACAGCGGATGAGGTTGCTGGTCTGCGTCCTGGAGGGGCAGCTGCCC
>JAAYVF010000115.1 GCA_012517325.1 Myxococcales bacterium
AATGGCTCGTCCCCTTTCCAAAATGATTCGGGATGTGGCATCGCCCAGATCATCCGGTGAACCGAAAAATTCGACCGACAGTCGAACTAGAGGAAAGTTATATCTTGACAACCACTTGTCCTTTCCGAGAAGGGATGCGGTCCTATACTAACCGTGTCCCTGAGGAACGAAGTGTCTCGAAGGGTACGAAAAGCAATACCCTCCGTTCCGCTCAGTTCAGGTAGCCCAGGTTTTTCAACTTCTCGTGCATCTCATCCGACAGATCTTCGGTGATGGAGCGGGGCGGAAAACGGACCTGATAGCCCACGCTTTCGAGCAGCGTCTTGAAGGCTTCGGCGCTCTCGCCGCCCTTGAGTTCCTCAAAGGCGTCGTTTTCTTCCCGCGGGTCGGCCGCCAGATCGAAAATATGGCGGCGGCCGTCGATGCGTTGAATGTATTTGTGGGGCCACCGCACCATGGCGGATTGGCGGGCCCAGGGCAGATCGATCTGGCTGAACAGATCGCGCGGCGTCGCGGGTTGCCCTTCCAGCAGCGGCAACAGGCTGACGCCGTCGGTCTTGCTCATCGGCGGCGCGTGCAGGACATCCGCCAGTGTGGCAAAGATGTCGATCGTCGACACCGGGTCTTTCACCCGGAGGCCGGCGTTTTTTCCTTTGGGCAGCTTGATCATCAGCGGCACGTGAATCTGCGTCTGCATCAGGTTGTTGCCGTGGATCATTTCGCCGTGTTCGTAAAATTCCTCGCCGTGATCGGCGGTGATGATGACGATCGCGTCTTCATAGCCCGGCAGGTTTTTCAGCACTTCGCCCAGGTGCGCGTCCAGCGCCGCCACCTCGGATTCGTAAAGCGCCCGCGCCAACTTGACCAGTTCCGGATCGGCGAAGACGCCTTCGCGAATCAACTCCAGCATGTCCTTGCCGAACACCTTGTCCAGGTTCTTTTTGTAATCGGGCAGGTACTGCGAGATGTACGGTTCCTGCGGCACGTAGGGGTGATGCGGATCGAAGTAGAACAAAAATCCGAAGACGCCCTGGCCGAAGCGGTATTCGGCCGCCAGCCGCGGCACGATGCCCTGCCAGCTCGAGGTCACCCCTTCCTTGTCGACGAACGGATGGCAGACGTATTCGTCGAAGCCTTGCGCAAAACCGTATTTCTCGTCGAGGTGCCCGTTGCCGCTGACGCCATACGTGCGGTAGTTGATCCGTTTGAACAGCTCCGCCAGGGTATTGTAACCGTCCGACAGTTTCTGCTGCGACAGCACCCGCCCGTTTTCCTGCAAGGCTTTGACGCAACCGTGATGAAACGGGTAAAGGCCGGTGATGATGCTGACCATGCTCGGCACGGTCCAACTCGCCGGCGCGATGCAGTTGTCGAATACCACCGCCTGCTTGGCGAAATCGTCCAGCACCGGAGTGGGATGAACGCCGCCGTAACAGCCCAGCGCGTCCGCCCGCAACGTGTCGATGCCGATCAGGTAAACCGGCGTCGGCGCCGGCAGGGCCTGACAGCCGAAAGCCGCCAGCAGCCACAGCAGGATCACAATCGACCAAAACGCCGGCCTCGCGATCGCGGCACTTTTTCGGGACATGGTGTTGCTCCCTCCGAGTAGGCTTATTCCTCCGCCGGCGCGGCGTTCGCGTCCGGGGATTCGGCCGCCGGGGTCGCCGACGAGTCGGCGGCCGGCGGGCCTTCTTCTTCCAGGTCGGGGCCGGCGGTGGGCGGAGCGGGAGCGAGCGATTCGAGGCCCAGGCAGAAACCGCCGGTCTGGCTGGTGAAGCACAATTGGTCGCGCAGGCGATCCAGAGTCAGGTAACGAATCCGCCGGCCGGCTTGAATCGACCAGACTTGCCGCCCCTGCCGGCCGTCGAAGGCATAGGCGGTCAGGGTGCCGGTGAAGAAGTTGCCGACGTACAACAGGTCGCGCCGCGGGTCGAATTGCATGAAGCGCCCGCCGCGCTCGACCGGCAGCGAGGCGATCGGCGCCAGGGTATCGGCGTCGAGCACGCGGATTTCCTTGGCGAAGAGGGACGAGACGAAAACCCGGCGCTGTTTTTCGTCGAGGGCCAGGTTGTACATCAATTTGCCGAAATCGAGCTGGGCGCTGTTGACCTTTTCCAGCGGCCGGTTGCGGACCCGCGCCACCTCGCCGCCCTGGGTGACCAGCAGGACTTCGTGGTCGTGCGGCCGGTCGATCGCCAGGTCGGTGGGCGTGGACGGGAATTCCAGGCGGCCGATTTCCGCCAGGTTGCTGGCGCGCAATTCGAAGAGATAGTCCTTGTTCGCGGCGATCATGTAGAGCCGGTTGTTCTGCCGGTCCAGGCGCAGCAGGCCGACATGCACGCCGTCGAATTTTTCCTTGAGGTAGGTCTTCTGCGGATTGGCGGCGTTGAGCGCCATCACCTCGTTTTCGCCGGGGTTGCCGACAAACAGCGTCCGCGAGGCGCAATCCTGGGCCAGGTTGTCGGTCAGGCCGCCGATCATCGGCACGACCTTGCGCCGGTTCGACGTCGGATCGATCAGGACCAGGCGCGAATAGTAGGTCAGCTTTCCGCCGACATAAAATTTCTCGCCGTCGCACGACGGCACCAGGAACGGCGAGTTGACGCCCAGCAGGCGCGCCCAGCCGCGGCGTTGCCCGTCGTATTGGAAGACCTTGTAGGCGGCCGGATGGCGGCTGATTTCCTCCTGGCCGCCGACGTCGAAATAAAACCAGGCGCCGTGGCTGATCAGCAAGGCCATCATGATGCTGACCGCGAGCGGGGCGCGCGGGAAGTTGTCGCGATCCGGCAGGCGGAAATAAAGCGCCATCAATCCCAGGCCGAATAGCGCCAGCAACGAACGCAGGATTTCCATCGACAACAGATGGCCCAGCACGATCGCCGCAAACACGGCGAAGGTCCAGGGGCGCAACCGCTTCCAGTTCAGCACCAGAAAAGCGATCGTCAGCGCCCAGGTGAGCAGGAGGTACCAGGTGAAGAACAGGCCGACGAACAGGTTGGTGGCCACCAGGCCGAATACACTGCCCACGGCGACCAGCGTGCCCACCCACCAGGCGGCGCGCGGCCGCTTGGCGCGCAACACCGGATAACCGAAAGTCAACAGCAGAACCGACGCGCCGACCAGCGGCGCCTGGCCGTGTTGCAGCAGGTACGCCACCACGACCGTCGGCACCAGGGGCATGACCAGCATGCCGACGGAAAAAGGCAGCGATTGCAGGTAATAACCCACGCCGATCCCGCCGAACCAGCGGCGCAGGAAGAATTCTTTCTTTTGTTCGGTCAACTCGTGCCCCCTAATGGCAGTCGAGAATAGCCTACCGGACATGAGGTGACAACCGCGCGAATCGCGCCTGTATTAGCTTAGCGACTTTGTCCCCTGTAACTGCTTAGCGATTATGTCCCCCATGAAGAAGGACATGATTTCGATGACTCCCAAGGAGTTACAGCGGATGAGGTTGCTGGTCTGCGTCCTGGAGGGGCAGCTGCCC